>ONWH01000149.1 GCA_900321495.1 uncultured Planctomycetota bacterium | reverse complement strand
GGTGATGCGCATGATTAATTCTCCTTCCTCTCGTTGTAATCGAGAGCGCCGCGCCGCTCCTGCTCAATGCGCGGGTCTTTGAGTATCGCGGGGGCCGCCTGGCGGCGGACCTCTTCGGGCTGGCCGGTCAAAAGTTCCGTTCCGAGCACGGCGGCCTCTTTCAGGGCCTCGCCGCGCAGATACGCGATCCGCTTGAGCCATTCGCCCGTCCGCCGCTCTTTCAGGTCGTTGAACGTCTTGCGGAAGCCCTCCTGCTCGTCGATCGACAGGGAAAGGAGCCGGACGATCTCGGGGATTTCCGGCCGGAAATGCCTGTCTTCGGGGAGCTCTTCGGGAAGGGTGTTGTCGGGCTCGCCGCCCGCCGCGCGCGCCTCGTTCCGCGCCTTGACCTTTTCGATGAGAAGGCGGTTCTCAAGGTATTCCCTGACGTCTTCCGGGAAGAAGTCGGACAGGGCGATCGGCTGGTCGGGATTCTCGCGGTAGAAATGGGTGATCCGGAGGAAATCGCCCAGGATCGTCTGCTGGTCGTATAGCGAAAGGTCGAGCGTTTCGGGCACGGCCGGCTCGATGTCGATGCTGTAAATGACGGGCTCCTCTTTGCCGAAATCGCCGCGCAGGTCGCGCAGGAGCGCCGGGACCAGGTTGCCGTAGCGGAGCTCGCCGATCTGATCGACCGGAAGCTCGACGAGCCAGTTCACGAAGAGGAGAGTGCCGTCATCCTGAGCCTTCCGGTGCGCGCGGAGCCGCAGGCGCATCTCGTTGAGAAGGGCGTCCTCTTCGAGCGTCTCGGTGCGGACGGTTACACGTTCGGAGGCCCAGGCGATCGGCGTGGTGCGGATCGGGCGGATCACCGTCCGCCCGAACTCGTTCACCTCGACCAGCGAGCAGCCGCAGTCGCCGCGGTCGGCCGCCGAACGGGCGAGGGTTACGCCGGGATAGTGGATGACCGCCGGGGTCTGCGAAAGGGTCTCGCGGACGGGACTGCCGCCGAGCGCCCAGTACTGCATCCCCGCGGCTTTGAGCGACTCGAGCGCCGGTTTCCCGTAGAAGAGGCCGATCGAATAGAGGCCGTCGGGATCGG
Source organism: uncultured Planctomycetota bacterium (assembly GCA_900321495.1). GTDB lineage: Bacteria > Planctomycetota > Planctomycetia > Pirellulales > Thermoguttaceae > RUG695. The sequence goes on along the minus strand of ONWH01000149.1, from coordinate 7,437 downwards.
CCAGATAGCCCGAAGGATTGACGACCGTCTGCCCCTTCCCCAGACTGGTTCCCAGAATCCGCGCGTGGGGAACCCCCTCTTTGCGGAAGATGACCTCTTCGATTTCGTCGACCGGGAAACGGTGGACGTTTTCCGGCAGGGGGAAGACGTCGGGCCAGTTCGACGGGTCGTCGTCGACGCCGCACGCCCAGAAGACCTGGATCCCCTCGAGACGGAGCTTTTCGAACTGGTCGAGAAGGAAGAGCGGCCCCCACGCCCCCGTCTTTGACGGATCGAGAACGCCGCCGGCCAGAAGGACGAAATCGACCCGTTCGGCCAGCGCCTCTTTGAAGAGGCGCTCGGCGGCCTCGCGCGGGGCGCTTAGAACTTTTTCGCGTAGATGTTCGGGCAGATGAGACAGACCGGTGACGGGCAGGTCCAGATGCAGATCGGCCGCGTGAATGAACCGAAAAGGATGGTTGGTCATACGATAGTTTTCCCCTGGCAAATGACGCCGCCGCGCCGAACCCCCTTTAAATGAAGGGCCGGCACCCGCGCCGCGGTCAACTCCTTGAATCTTTTGACGTGAACAACGGACGGAACGCGGGAGCCGAACCGGCGGGCGGTTCAGGTTCCGCACTCCTCCCCATCTATCTAACCGGAACAATTATAATATAAAAGCGGTAAAAGAGGAAGATTAGGTTTTATAAAACGGATGAAAAATAAATTTTGCCCGGTTTCAGATGCCGGATGGGACGGGAAGGGGGGATGAACCGGAGCCGCGCCGCTACTTTGCGCCGCGGTCGATTGCGAGCTTTTCGCCGTCGGTCTTGGCGATGCAGACGGCGCAGCAGGTGTCGCCGTAGACGTTCACCACCGTCCGGAGCATGTCGAGGAACCGGTCGACGATCAGGACCAGCCCGAGCCCGTCGAGCGGCAGGCCGACCGCTCCCAGGATGACCGTGATCATCACCAGACTCGCCATCGGGATCCCGGCGGTGCCGATCGCCGAAAGGAGAGCCGTCAGGACGATCGTCACCATCTGAACGAAGTTCATCTCGACGCCGTGCGCCTGCGCGAGAAAGAGAACCACGACGCATTCGTAAAGGCTCGTTCCGTTCATGTTGACCGTCGCGCCGAGCGGAATGATGAACGAGGCGGTCTCCTTCGAGACCCCCTCCTCCTTTTCGAGCAGCTCAAGCGTTACGGGGATCGTCGCGTTCGACGTCGCGGTCGAAAACGCCGTGACCAGGGTCAGGAACATCTTCCGAAGGTGCGCGATCGGCCGGAGCCGGAAGAGGAGAAGGAAAACCGACAGCGTCACCAGCATGTGGAACGCCAGGCCCGAAACGACCGTGACGGTGTAGATGCCGAGCGAGCCGCCGAGCCGCAGGAGCTGACCCGCCCCCCCCTCGATGTCGCCGATCTGGGCGGAGATCAGTCCGAAAACGCCCAGCGGCGCGGCCTGAATCACCAGTTCGGTGATCTTCATGAGAAGCTCCGAGCCGGCGTCGAAGAACTGAATCAGAAGATCCCCCTTGCCGCCCCGCATCCGCGCCAGGACCGCGCCGATCAGGATCGCCATAAAGACGATCGCGAGCATCTCCTGCCGCATGAACGCCCCGGCGGGATTGTCGGGGACAATTTCAATGAGTATCTGCGAAAGGGATTTGCGTTCGGCGGCGAGGACCGATTCGGACAGCTCGGCGGCGGCGCTCAGATCGACTCCGCGCCCCGGTTTCAGGAGGGTGACAAGGCCGATCCCCGTCAGGATCGCCGCGAGCGTCGTGCCGCAGTAGAAGAGGGCCGCTTTCAGGCCCAGGACGTTCAGGCTGCGCGTCTTCCCCGCCTGCGCGATCGACGAGGCGATCAGGAAGAAGACGAGCGGAACGGCGACCATCTTCAGAAGGCGCAGAAAGACGGTCCCCATCCAGGCGACCCAGCCGGTGAAGCCGGGCAGGAAAAAGCCGTAGAGGATTCCCGCGATCACGGCGATGATGATCTGCTGGTAGAGGGGGAGTTTCGGTTTCGGAAGTTTCATCGTTCGAACGGGGCAAAAAAAACGGCGCCGCGCGGCGCGGAAGGAATGACGCGTGATAAGGATATTATAATCGGGGCGCGCGAAATGACAATTTCACGCGCCCCGACTGCGTGGGACGGAAGGGAGGTCATTCGCCGCGGATCGGGCGGAAGACGGTCATGCCCAGCGGCGGGACGAGAATCTCGATCGAGGCGCTCCGCCCGTGCGCGGGGATGGCGTCGGCCCGGACGTCGCCGTTCCCCGTCCGGCTCCCGCCGTAGTACGGGGCGTCGCTGTTGAAGATCTCGCGGTAGAGGACCTTTTCGGGAACGCCGAACCGCCGGCACCGGGGGACCGGCGTCCAGTTGAGCGCGATCACCAGGTAGTCGGACGGGTCGGCGGCGCGGCGGATATACGCGAAGAGGGACTCGTCGGCGTTGTTGCAGTCGATCCACTCGAATCCGCGCCCGTCGAAGTCGAGCTCGTGGAGCGCCTTCTCTTCGGTGTAGAGGCGGTTCAGGTCGGCGACGCATTTCAAAAGACCGGCGTGGGTGTCCTCGTGCTCCATGAGGTCCCAGTCGAGACTCCGGTTGAAGTCCCATTCGTGCCACTGCCCGAAATCGCTCCCCATGAAAAGGAGCTTCTTGCCCGGATGGGTCCACATGTAGCAGTAGAGAAGGCGCGCGCCGGCGAACTTCTGCCAGAGATCGCCCGGCGCGGAGCTGATCACCGTCCCCTTGCCGTGAACGATCTCGTCGTGCGAAATCGGAAGGACGAAGTTTTCGCTGAACGCGTAGCAGAGGCTGAAGGTCAGCAGGTTGTGGTGGTACCGGCGGTAGACCGGGTCCTTCTTGAAATACGAAAGGGTGTCGTTCATCCACCCCATGTTCCACTTCATCGAAAAGCCGAGCCCCTCGGCGTAGACGGGACGCGTGACGCCGCCCCAGGCGGTCGACTCTTCGGCGATCGTCATGATCCCCTGATACTGCGTGTGTGTCTGCAGGTTCATCTCCTTGAGGAAATCGATCGCCTCGAGGTTTTCGCGGCCGCCGTACTTGTTCGGGAGCCACTCGTCGGCGGCGCGGCTGTAATCGAGATAGAGCATCGAGGCGACCGCGTCGACGCGAAGGCCGTCGATGTGGTACTGGTCGAGCCAGAAGAGGGCGTTGGAGATCAGGTAGTTCCGGACCTCGTTCCGGCCGTAGTTGAAGATGAGCGTGCCCCAGTCCTTGTGCTCGCCGAGACGCGGGTCGGCGTGCTCGTAGAGGGCCGTTCCGTCGAACAGGCGCAGGCCGTGGTCGTCTTTCGGGAAATGCGCCGGCACCCAGTCGAGGATGACGCCGATCCCGCTCTGATGGCAGCGGTCGATCAGATAGCGGAAATCGTCGGGGATGCCGTAACGGCTGGTGAACGAGTAGTAGCCGATCACCTGGTATCCCCAGCTCGCCGTCAGGGGATGCTCGGCCAGCGGCAGGAGCTCGATGTGCGTGTAGCCGTTCTCCCGGACGTAGTTGATGAGCGGTTCGGCCAGCTCGCGGCATGTGAGGAAACGGCCGGGTTCGGACGGGTCGCGCCGCCAGCTCCCCAGATGGACCTCGTAGATCGAAACCGGCGCGTGAAGCCAGAACGTGTCGTCGGCGGCGCGCCTCTCCATCCACTCGGCGTCGTGCCACTCGTACGTGTTCTCGCCCTCGACGATCGACGCGGTCCGCGGCGGGATCTCGGCGCGCCGGCCGAACGGGTCGGCCTTGTCGACCGTGCCGAGCCGGCTTTTCACGCGGTACTTGTAGACTTCGCCCGGCCCGATCCCCGGAACGAACGTCTCCCAGAGGCCGGAAGGGTAGTGCCTGTGCATCGGGTTCGCCGCGCCGTTCCACCCGTTGAAATTCCCGATCACCGAAACGCTCTCGGCGTTCGGCGCCCAGACGATGAAGTTCACGCCCGAAACGCCGCCTATCTGGCGCGGATGCGCGCCGAGCTTCTCGTAGCATTTCCAGAACTTCCCTTCCCCGAACAGGTAGAAGTCGAGGTCCGAAAGGATCGTCGAAAAGGAGGGGGCCGCCGCGGGCGGAGCCGGGGCCGGGGCGGGAGCAGGCTGATCCTGCGGAGGATTCTTCTTGAATAACGCCATGGGACCGTCTTTGGGTGCAGTGAAACGCGGATGCCGGACGGCCGCGCCGCCGCCGTCCGGAAAGAAAATGATACAGGCCTATTATAATGGGACGCCGCCGCGCCGCCAGAGTTTAACGGTCAGCGGAACTGAAAAAGAGGGGAGAAAGAGTCCGGTTGTAGGGGTTGTGACGCCGCGGGGCGCGGCGGGGGGGTGCCCCGGCCGGCAGCGCCCGCCCCGTCGGGCGGGCTCAGATGCGGGGAAGGGGGGCGTGAAATTCCCCTGCGGGGGTTACCTGGGCATGGAAGACAAGACAATCTTCCTGTAAGAGTTCTTTTTATCGTCCGGATGCGGCTCAATGGCGATGATGGTGATATCCTGCCTGTCCGGGCCGTATACCCAATAAACCCTTTTGGCGGCCGGTGTGTTGTTTTGAACGTAAGAACACCAGACCTTTTCGCCGTATCTTTCAGTCAGATCAGATATCGCATGTGTATGAAGGCCCGGATGCCTCGGATTTTCGGCGATGCTCTTAAATGTCTTGCCAAGCTGTTTGTATTCGACAACCTCGGTTTTGGACGCTTTCCCCGCCGAAACCCTGCTTGACAGATCTGCCCAATAGTTCTCGACCTCAGGCTGCCCCATTCGGATGTTAAACATCGGTCAGTCCTCGAAAGCCGAAAGATCGATCGGCGCGGAAACCCTTCCCTCCTTAAAGTTCTCCATCGAGCTGTCCATCATCGCGAGGGTTTTTTCTGAAATTTCAAACGGCTTCGCCAAAACCCTCGGCTCCAGGACAATACGGCCGTCGGAATAAACCGCAACGTGATAATGCTGATAGGCCGAATCCCGTAAAGTAATTCTTTTTTTGGCATCCGTCTTCGCGTCGTACTCTCTGGTGATCGTCGCCATTTTTTCAATTCCGAAATGTTTGTCCGCGGTGGGAAAGACTTAATGTGGGAAATCCCACTTAGCTTAGCGCAAAAATTCAGATACGTCAAGTGAAATCCCCTGCGGCGGGATCTTAGTTTAGGCTTGCCTAAAATTTTGCCGAAAAATCCCTTTTTTCGGTAAACTTTCCCTGACCCGATTCCCGATACCCCCTGCAGACGGCTCCGGTGGTTTCCGGAGAAAATATCTTATTCAGGAACGTTGAAGGCATTTCCCGGGAACGGATTCCCTCATGCCTTTTTCCTCGCAACGCCTGGAAACAGTGTAATTGTTCTTGCACAGGCGCAAGGAAAGGGGCATGGATGTGGCTTTGAAAGAAAATCTCTTTAGAACTGCGGTACCGGGAATGCGCCGCAGCCTTCGTCGGCTTGACCGGACGGGGAGCTGCGGCCGGCGGCGGGCCGGTCTCGAACATGAACAGAACCGAGTCATACAGACGCCGGACCGGCGCGTCTTCAATGATTTCGCCCGCCCTTCTTTCCGCACCCGGCTTGCGAAGAATGCCGGGGGCGGCAGGGACGCTGACGGCGCATTCGTCTTAGGATTGCGAGGTGCCTTCGGAATCTGATACTGTTTTGCGGGAATCAAAGGGGACTTTGGGGCTCAAGGCTTAACCTTCCGGCTTTGAGCCCTTTTCCTTACGCCTCGATACATGATGCCTGTCCCCTGCATTTCACATGTGTATAGCCGGAGAAAGAAAGCGGAAGAGCGGACGATGGGAGTTTTGAGATCAAAAAAAACGGAAACTGAAAAAACGGAAACCGAAATGAAGCCGGATTACGGGAACTGGGTTCCGCGAAGCATGATCGCCGGACTGTTCGGCGGCGCCGGACTCTGTGCGGGGACCTTTTTGGCTGCGGTGTGTCTGCCCGTATTTTCCGCGGACGCGCCGCTGAAAATCACCGCTGCCGCGCTTTCCCTGGCGGGTGCGGCGATTCTGGGCGTTCCGGGATTCCGGATGCTGGCCCTGTACCGGGCGTTCTCCTACGGCGGAAAACGGCAGATGGCACGGCAGATCATCGAGGGGATCGCCGATACTGTTCGTCTTCCCGAAGGGGGTCGCGGACTCGACGTCGGCTGCGGAAGCGGCGCGCTGACGATCGCCTGCGCCAAACGGAACCCGAAAGCGCGAATGACGGGAATCGATACATGGGGACTCGTTTATCCCTCGTTCAGCAAAGACCGGTGCCGGCGGAACGCCGAGGCCGAAGGGACCGCAAATGCCGAATTCCGAAAGGGGGACGCGCGCCGGCTCGATTTCCCGGACGGGATGTTCGACGCGGTTACAAGCAACTACGTCTACCACAACATTATGGGGGCCGACAGGCAGGCGCTTCTGCTCGAAACGCTCCGGACCCTGAAAAAAGGGGGGACCTTCGCGATTCACGATCTTATGTCGGCCCGGCGGTACGGCGATATCGAGCTGTTTGCCGACAGGCTGCGCGCGATGGGGTACCGGGAAGTGAACCTGGTCAAAACCGCCGGCGGCATGTTTATGACCGCGCGGGAAGGGAAACGGCTCGGGCTTGCGGATTCGACGCTTCTGACGGGCATAAAATAGAAAGGAACCGAAAATGGGGCTCTTTAAAAAGTTCATCAATCAGACCGCCAGGCCGGAAGGGATTCTCGGCCGCCTGATGATCCGGGGAATGAACTGCGGACACGCCAAACTCGCGGACTGGGGAATCTCGACGCTCGGAATCGGCGAACCGGACGAAATCCTCGACATCGGCTGCGGCGGCGGACGGCATATACACAAAATGCTCCGGCTCTACCCCGGCGCCCGCGGCGCGGCGGTCGATTGCTCCCCGCTCTGCGTCCGGAAGGCGGCGGAATACAATCGGAAGGAGATCAGGGCGGGACGGCTCGCCGTGGATGTCGGGGATGCCGCGGACCTGCCTTTTCCGGCTGAAAAGTTCGACCTGGTCACCGCGTTCGAAACGGTCTACTTCTGGCCGGGACTCGTTCGGTGCTTTACACAGGCGGCGCGCGTCCTCAAGCCGGACGGCGTCTTTCTGATCGTCAACGAAACCGACGGAGTCGAGCCGGTCGGCAGGAAATTCGAAAAGATGATCGACCGGATGACCGTCTACACGGCCGAAGAGCTCGCGGAAGCGCTGCGCGGGGCGGGGTTTGCCCATACCGCGGTTTCAAGACACCGCGTCTTTCCCTGGATTGCCGTCGCCGCGAGAAAACACGACCCCCGTCCGTAGAACGGGGGGCCGCGAACCGCGGGCGGCCCGGAGGGGGGTGACCGGTCCCTCTGTCAGGGGTCCCGGCCGACGAGTATATGCCAGCGGCGGGTGACCGAGTCGCGGACGAGGAGGGCGCTCTTTCCGGCATCACTTTCGCGCAGCGCGGCCAGGGGGGAGGCCGC
>ONWH01000148.1 GCA_900321495.1 uncultured Planctomycetota bacterium | reverse complement strand
CACCCCGCCGTATAGGGACTCCTCTCATTCCAGCGCGTTGAACACGAACCCGGTCACCAGTTTCGGATAGAAGTAGGTGCTCTTCGGCGGCATCCGTTCGTTCAGAAAACTCAGTTCCTTGATGTCCCCGACCGTGGCGGGCATGACCAATGCCGCCAGAGGGAACTGATTCGAGAGCTGTTTGCCGTCGTCGTCGCTGTGTCCCTCGCCCTTGATCGAATCGACCACCTCGCGGACCGCATGGACGTATTTCGGCTTCTCGTGTTTCTTGAGTCCCAGGAGATTCTCGACGACCAGACGGTGGAGAATCGCCACTCCCAGATGCTGCCATTCCGGATGATGTTCCGGCGCGGCTTCGGCCATCTTGGCGCGGCCCGCTTCGGTGATCTGGATCAGCGACCAGCGGCCGTCTTTCCCGGTATAGATCGCCATCGTCCCCTGGTCGTTCATCTGCTCGATCAGCGTCCACGCCTTTTCGGCGGCCGCGGCGCCGTCGCCGACGGTCGTCACACGGAACGCGTCGCCGAGCTTTTCGATCAGATCGGCCTGCGAGAAGTAGGGGACGTCGCGGAAAAGGCGGTGCGTCGGCAGAACCAACAGGCCCGGGTCTTCCATCGCCACACAGACCATCAGGACGTAGTTCGCCGGGTGGTCTTTCGTCAGCGCGCCGGTCTCGCCGATCTGCTTGCGGTAGTTGCAGGCGGTCTCGTAGCGGTGATGCCCGTCGGCGACGAAGATCGGTTTCGGCCCCATCGCGGCGACGACCTTGCCGACCACGTCCGGGTCGGTGACGACCCACATCCGGTTGACGACTCCCAGGTGATCGACCGCCTCGATCGGGGTCAGCTTGGCGGCGGCCTCGTCGAGCGTTTTCTGGATCTCATCGCCCCCGTCGGGGTAGAGACCGAAGATCTGGCTGAAATTCGTCTTGCACGCCGTGGTGAGCATCAGGCGGTCCATCTTCGGGCCGCTCATCGTCTCCTCGTGCGGGAAAACCATTCCCTGGCCGAACGGTACCGCCTCGCAGCGGCACATGAACCCCTTCCGGGTATAGGTCTTGCCGCCGACTTCGTAGATCTGATGATAGACGTAGATTGCCGGCGCGTTCTCGCGGAAGAGAACCCCCTCGCTTTTCCACTCTTTCAGGATCCGAGCGCTGCGCGTGTAGCGGTTGTCCTGTTCGGTGTCGTGCTCGGGGTCTTTCTTGTTGAGGATCAGCCGAACGACGTTGTTCGGGTGTTTCGCATAGAGCTCATCCTGGAGCTGGTCGTCGATCACGTCGTACGGAGGCGCAATCACGTCGGTCAGCTGACCGACCCGCGCGGGATTGTAGCGCCAAGCGGCAAGCGGCTGAATGTTCGGCATCGTTATCACCTTTCATTGAATCGAATCGGAATCTTCCGTTCCCGAAAGCGGCCTGTCCTTTCCGCCGGACCGGAAGAGGGGGTTTCAGTAACGGTAAAAATCGGGTTTGAAGGGGCCTTCGGCCGGAACGCCGAGATATTCGGCCTGTTTCGGCGTCAGGCGGGTCAGTTTCGCGCCGACCGCTTCCAGATGAAGGCGCGCCACCTCTTCGTCGAGTTCTTTCGGAAGGACCTTCACCTGTCCCGGCGGATAGCTGCCGTCCCGGGTCCAGAGGGCGATCTGCGCCAGGACCTGGTTCGAGAAAGAGTTCGACATCACAAACGAGGGATGTCCCGTGGCGCACCCCAGGTTGACCAGCCGCCCTTCGGCCAGCAGGATGATCGAATGGCCGTCGGGGAAAGTGTAGCGGTCGACGAGCGGTTTGACCTGCTCCTTTTTGATTCCGGGGAAAGCTTCCAGGTCGGCGACGTTGATCTCGCAGTCGAAATGCCCGATATTGCAGACGATCGCGTCGTTTTTCATCTTCAGCATATGTTCGATGGTGATGATATCGCAGCAGCCGGTCGTCGTAACGAAGATTCCCCCCTGCGGGGCGGCCTCGTCCATCGTCACCACTTCGAACCCCTCCATCGCCGCTTGCAGCGCGCAGATCGGGTCGATTTCGGTAATCAGCACCCGTGCGCCGTAGGAGCGCATCGAGTGGGCGCACCCCTTTCCGACGTCGCCGTATCCGGCGACGACAACGACTTTCCCCGCGACCATAATGTCGGTGGCGCGTTTGATTCCGTCGGCCAGCGATTCGCGGCATCCGTAGAGGTTGTCGAACTTGCTCTTCGTCACCGAGTCGTTGACGTTGATGGCGGGAACCTTCAGCGTTCCCCGCTCGGCCATCTGGTAGAGACGGTGGACACCGGTCGTCGTTTCCTCGGAAAGCCCTTTGATTCCGGGAAGAAGATGCGCGTATTTCGGCGTGTGGACCATCATTGTCAGGTCGCCGCCGTCGTCGACGATCAGGTTCAGCGGCCGGCCGTCGTCGAAGAAGAGGGTCTGTTCGATGCACCAGTCGTATTCGGCGTCGGTCTCCCCTTTCCAGGCAAAGACCGGCACCCCGGTGGCGGCGATCGCCGCGGCGGCGTGATCCTGCGTCGAAAACTTGTTGCAGCTGCTCCATTGGACACGGGCGCCGAGCGCGGTGAGCGTCTCGATCAGAACGGCGGTCTGGATCGTCATGTGGAGGCATCCGGCGATCCGCGCGCCGGCCAGCGGTTTGGCCGCGGCGTATTTCCGGCGCAGTGCCATCAGACCGGGCATTTCGTTTTCGGCCAGACGGATCTCTTTCCGGCCCCAGTCGGCCAGGGTCATATCGGCGACTTTACAGGGGAGTTTTTTCTCCGGGCAGCTCATCGGGTAATTCCTTTCGCGTCAAAATCACTCGCGCCGGAACGCTCCTTTCGGGCAGAATTCGGGCACGGCAAAAGGGGGTGAAACAGTTTGCGAGACTTTCCCTCCCATGGGGGAACACCCAAGGGTGAAAAGTCTCGCTTCTGAGTATACCACGATGCCGTTTTTCTTCAACGGCGGTTTTCCCTTTCGGAGAGGGAGATCACT
>ONWH01000139.1 GCA_900321495.1 uncultured Planctomycetota bacterium | reverse complement strand
GAATGTACAGGTTGTGAAAATCGGCTATCCCGCCGGTGAGGGCGGATTCGGGCCGGAATCACCGTTAGTCCTGAGCAAAGATTTTTTCTATCCGTGCCGTCCTGCGTTCTATAAAAATATTCCGGTTCTTATAAAGGCTGTTGCCGCGCTTCGAAACTGCGGGTATTCTTTCCGCTTCTATATCACTCTCACGGAAGATGAGCTGAAAACGCTCGGCGAAGCGCCTTCTGTCGACCGGGATGCCTTTGTCTGTCTGGGAAGATGTCCGCCGGAATCTGTTCGTAAAATATATCGGAAAACTGCCCTGGTGTTTCCGTCGTATGTCGAGTCGCTCGGTCTGCCGCTGCTGGAAGCTCGGGAAGCGGGGACATGGATCATCGCTTCGGATTCCCCGTTCTCTCACGAAATTCTTGACGATTACCCTAACAGAGATTACTTCGGTCCCTTTGATGCCGGTCAGCTGACCGAAAAGATGAAGAACGTGTTGGACGGAAAGATCAAATTGAAGAGGCCGCAGCCGAGTTCACAGAATCGTGATGCGTGCTGGGAGCGGATGGTGGAATGTATTCAGTATTCCGTTTGCGCAGCATTTGGCGGACGGGAAAGACCGGACGATTGAATTACGGAAGGCTTTTGACTGTTCCAAAAAGTTCAGCGTATCTCTGTGCAGATTCAAATGCCGTACCGGCTTTCCCGGTTTACGCCGTTTGGAGACATCAATGACCAAAAAACCGAAAGCCAATCGACCGAAGAGCGTCTTCTGGAAAATACCCGCAAAGATTGTCCGAAACAGGAGAACCCTGCGGAATATGGTCTTCAGATTGACAAGCCTGCTGCCGCGGAAGTTTGTCCTGTCCTGGCGTTACCGGCTTATTACGGGGAGATTCCCAAATCTGAAGAATCCGCAGAGACTTACCGAGAAAATTCAGTGGTATAAGATTAACTATCATGATCCGCTGATGACCAAGTGTGTGGACAAATATCTGGTGCGTGACTATGTCAGAGAAAAAGGTCTTGATCACATTCTGAACGAGCTTTACCTTGTTTGTGATACCGTCGATGAGCTTGATTTCGACAGACTGCCGAATGAATTTGTTCTCAAAACAACAAATTCCAGCGGAACGAATATCTTCTGCCGCGATAAGACGAAATTGGATGTCAAACGCGTAAAAAGGCAGATTGGCCTGTTCGTCAAGCAGGGATATTTTGATATAAACGGCGAATGGGCGTACCGCGGAGTTAAAAACCGGATTATCGTTGAGCGATTTTGCACAGATCCGTCTACCAAAGACGGCGGGCTGAATGATTACAAATTCTTTTGCTTCGACGGCAAAGTCGTCTTTTTTGTGATCGATACGGGGCGTTTCTCCACGCACTATCGGAACTTCTATAATCCCCAGGGTGACTTTTTGGATGTTTATTCGGAATGCCCCTCACGCAGAGACGCGATAGCCGGAATGCCGGAAAATCTGACGGATATGATCAATACGGCAGAATGTCTGGCAGACGGTTTCCCTTTTGTCCGGGTCGATCTCTACAATATTCGCGGAGAAATCATGTTCGGGGAAATGACGTTTTATCCGTGGGGGGGGGAGGTTCGGTTTACTCCCGACAGCTTTGATTTTGAAATGGGCGAAAAGTTCATTCTGCCCGATGTTAAAAAATAGATGAAAACGGAATTCGGACAAATTCGGCATTTTGACCTGACATTCGCGCAGGAGTGAAACTCATCAATGGAAAAGATAAAAGTTCTGCATGTTGTCAGCAACCTTCGATGCGGCGGGATCGAAACCTGGCTGAGGAATGTCGTTCGCCGACGGGACGCGAGAGTTCAGAACGATTTCGCGGTCTTGACGCCCACGGACAGGAAATGTTACGACGACGAAGTGAAATCAATGGGATCGGCCGTTCATCGGCTTTTTGCCGCGCACGGGCGCAATCCGCTTATTAAGTACAGGCTGCTTCGGAAGGAATTCGAACTGTTCTTAAAACAGCATCCGTACGATGCCGTTCACGTGCACGTTTTTGGTTTGGCGGGCCTCCTTCTTAAAATTGCCGCAAAGCGGAACGTTCCCGTTCGTATTGTGCACAGTCATACGTCTCAGGAACCAAAGCCTAAATCTGCATTCGAGAGGATTTTTCTTCCTCTGCACGTTGAAAATAACCGCAGAGGGATTTTCCGTTACGCGACCGATATCGCCGCCTGCTCTTCCGATTCCGGCGAGGCGTTGGTCGGAAAGGACGTTTGGCGGAGCGATTCCCGCTGCAAAGTTGTCTTCTGCGGTATTGATCTTGCGGATTTTCAAAAAAGTCTCGGCGTTCCCAACGATTTCCGGCGTGATTACGGCATTCTGTCCGACGCTCCGGTGATCGGGCATGTCGGCAGTATGTCCCCGGTAAAAAATCAGAAGTTTATCATTGATCTTGCCAAAGAGCTTTTACGGCGTGATTCCCGTTACTGCTTCTTTTTGGGCGGGGAAGGGAAATTACATCGCGAAATTAAGGATTACGCGGTGTCCGCGGGAATTTCGGACCATGTCGTGATGCCGGGACTCTGCAACGCGCCGGCGCTGATGTGCGGCCTTTTTGACCTGTTCATTCTTCCTTCCCTTTTCGAAGGATTGCCACTGGTCGGGCTGGAAGCCGCCGCTGCGGGGCTGTTTACCGTCTGTTCCGATACGATTACCGCGGATTATACGGAAAGTTCGTTGAAAGACCGGGTCAGGGCGGTTTCGCTTTCCGCGCCGGTGTCGCACTGGGCGGATTGCGTCGAAGACGGTATCCGCCGGAGAATTTCTCCCGCGAAGGGAATGGTATTGCTGAAACAGAGCGGTTTCAGCATTGAATCGTCGGTTGAACAGCTGTTTCAGCTCTATTCGAAAAGGTTGGCGGCCGTGTAGTCATCCCCTGCTTTTTTCTTGACGCCGCGCCGCGGTTTGCTCGTTCGCCGGTTTCCCGTACATACGCATAATGAGAGAGTTTGATTTATGCAGATTTTAACCGAAAAGCTGTTCTTCCGTTTGTGGAGAAACCAGATATTTTTCTATTTTCTGATTTGCGCCGCTTTCCTGCTCCTGTCGTCGCAGATTCTCTCGACTTTTTTGTTTTCTTACGTTTTTATCGTGTTCTCCTTTATTGCCGTCCGCTCTTTTTATCGTGTTACGCTCCATTGGAACGATAAGAGTTATCTTAAATTATTGTTGCCCACGGCTTTTGTCGTGCGCATTGCGGCGGTTTTCGTCCTTGCCGCTCTGCTGCGCTATTTTAACGGAGATTATTTCGTCGGCGGGGGGGACGACGCCAACTATTATCAGGCGTCGAGTGAGATTTATAAGTTCTGGAAATACGGGATTGTTCCGCTCAACCGTTCGGGCATCAGAATGGCGACGGGTGAATATTCCGGTTATCCCATTTTCGGCGCGCTGATGATGAGGGTGCTGGGGGACAACATCTATGCGGCACGGATCGGCAACGCGGTGTTTTCAACGCTCAGTGTCTATCTCGTCTACCGGATCTGCCTTTCGTTTGCCTGCCGGCCGCTTGCACGTTTGGTTGCCTGCATTTTTACCTTTTATCCTCTGTCAGTCGTTTTTTCCGCCGTGCAGTGGAAGGACACGATTCTGCTCTTTTTGGTTCTGATGAATATTTACGGCGTCGTCGGCGTTTTGCGTTTTAAAAGATTCGTTTCTTCCCTGTTTTGCACTACGGTTTCGCTGACACTCCTTATCTTCTTCCGGCCCGCAGTGATATTTGTTCTTGTTCTGAGCCATGCGCTCATCAGCGGATACGGACTTTTCCGCGCGATGATGTTTGCAAAGGACGCCAGGTTTTACCGTAATTATGTTATGCTGCTGGCATCGACGGTCGTACTGCTTGTCTTCGCCTGGATCGCGCTGTCTGAGAGCGGAGTCGTAATGTCTGCCGACCGCTATTACGACAGCCGTTCGTCAATCAGCGGGAAAACCCTTTCGGAAACCGAAGCCGGCGCGGGAAAAATGGATTTTGCGAAGTTTTTGGGAGCGCCGGTTTATATGGCGTCAACGGTCTTTCTGCCGGTCTTTACCGCGGTGAATCTGTCCGTCGAGCATATGACGAACATAGCTTTTCTGCCCGTTGTGATGCATATGGCCCTGCTGCCGTTTTTCATTATCGCCATATGGAACATTATTGTTTCTTCACGCGAACATGCCTATGCCAATCCCGTGCCGCTCTATCTGCTTATCTGCTATGTCACGTACAGAGGGATGCAGGCTTTCAATATGGTTTCTACGTTCGACGCGCGCCAGTCGGCTCCCGCGCTGACCCTTATGCTTTTAATGCTTCCTTTCGCGTTTGAACGCCCCTACAAGCGCAAAGTTTTTGTTCTGCTGATCACAATCTCGATTGTGGTGCTGCTGGCCGTTAATCTGGTTCGGATGCGGTCCCACGGATTGTTGTGAGTGAGGACAGGAGAAAACCGATGAAATGGATTGTCGGGGAACCGTGTCCGGATTTCAGGATTTTTAACGGGGGAAACAAGGCCCGATTGGATATTGTCCGTATCGCGGACGATATGGGCTTTTGCCCGTTAAGAATCGGGGCCCCTTTTGTCAGCGTGGTCAAAAAGACCGACATGCTGAAAAAGGCCCTTCTTCGCCCGGTAATGTATTACGCGTGGTTCCGGGCTCTGAGACGGGTTCATCGCGGCGACGTGATTTTGCTCCAAGTCCCGCTCACGTATAACATCGCTCTGATCGCTCCCATGTTGTCCGCCGTGAAAAAACGCGGTGTGAGGATTATCGCCGTTCTGCACGATCTTGATTTCCTCCAAAAAGCCGGCAGCATTGGGAAGACTGACCGGAAAAGCCTTAAATTCCGGCGGGAAATGCGGTTATTAAAGTGCTGTGATAGAATCATTGTTCACAACGCAAAGATGAAAGAGCTTATGGCCGATCATCTCGGTTTTGCCGGTGACCGGCTTGTTGATCTCGGTATTTTCGATTATCTGCAGGAGGAACGCAGCGCGGGAAAGAGCGCGGGCAGCTGCGAAGGCGTCGTGTTCGCCGGTAATCTGTCGGAGGTCAAATCCGGTTTTCTTTATTGCCTGCCGCCGGAGCCGGATTTCGAACTGTACGGCGCGAATTACCGGGGGAAGGAGGCCGGAAGCAATGTTCATTACCACGGAGCATTCCGGCCGGAAGAACTGCCGGAGGTGCTGTCCGGCAGATACGCGCTTGTGTGGGACGGGAATTCCTGCGATACATGCGCCGGACCTTCCGGCAATTATTTGAAGTATAACAATCCCCATAAAACTTCGTTGTATCTGAGTCTGGGATTGCCGGTGATCATATGGAAGGAGGCGGCGCTGGCCGGTTTTATCCTCGAACGCCGGTGCGGCGTCGCCGTTCAGTCGCTGAACGGCCTTTCGGATCTTCTCCAATCCATCGACGCGCCGAAATATGCCGAAATGAAAAACGCGGCAGAAACGGAAGGGGAGAGACTGCGCAGCGGTTTTTATACCAAACGCGCGCTTGACGAATGCTTGACCTGTTTGGAATGACGGGGCGGGAGACCGGTGCGGCCTCGCCGCAAGCCCAAGGATAATTACGGTAAAAAGAGATGCCCTTCTTGTGCCCTGAACGCGGACGGCCTGTGTTTGAGAGTGAGCGTGGCTTATGAATAAACCGAAGCTGCTTCTTGTGTATCCGGTGACTTTACCGGATTACGGCGGCGGGTCTTTTCTTCCTGCCCGCGCTGTTGACATTCTTAAGGAACGCTGCCGAGTTACTCTCTTTCTGACCTGTCGGCCGGACTGTGATATCAATAATACACAGTTCTGCGCCTGTTCGGGCAAAGACGGTGTAGAGACGGTGATCAAAAAACCTGCGCCGCGCTGGCTTCAGCTTTTGCGGGACTGTTTTAAACCCGGCATTTTGATTCCGGAGGCCCGCCGCTTGGCCCGCCGCTGTGATCTGTGCGTCAGCTTCGCCAATATCGGTTATGCCGGGAAACCCGCGATTCATTTTGTGACCGATGCGACCGCAATGGACACGATCGGTATAATGGGGCCCCGGTACCAGCTCTGGGGTCCGCCGTGTCCGGCCTTCAAGGATCGGGTTCGGATGAAAGGAGCGCTGGGACTGAAACTTGTTCTGCGGTTTTTGAGGTTGCTTCTTCGCAGCCAGTGGCGGCTGCGGAACGCGCTGATAAAAAACGGAGATTGTGTTGTCGCCAATTCCCGTTGGATTGCTTCCTTTTTTGAAAAGGAGAATTTTCCGGTTGATCTCATCTACCCTCCGGTGACGGTCGAGTTTCCTTATGTTTCTTTTCAAGAGCGGCGTGCCGATTTTGTCTGTATCGGCAGGATTGTCAATCTGAAGCGAATCGAAAAGATGATTGAAATTCTTGCAGAAGTTCGGAGGCAAAGCGGACGTGAGTTTCGGTTTCATATCGCCGGACGATTTACTGACAGTCCTTATCCAACGTATATCAGGGGGATTGCAAGCCGTTATTCCTGGATTAAACTTCATGGCTATCTTTCCGGCGCGGAAAAGGAAAATCTTCTGACGGGCTGCCGCTACGCGATCCACGCCTGTGAATTCGAAGCGTTCGGAATTTCGGTTGCGGAATATTTAAAGGCAGGGTGCATACCGTTCGTGCCGAATGAGGGAGGGAGTGCCGAAATTGTCGGTGCTCCCGAATTCTGTTACGCCGATACTGATGACGCGGTCGGGAAGATTCTCCGTTTTCTGGAAAAAGATGAGAAGGAACAGTCTGAAGCGCAGGCGCGGATGCTGGAACGGGGGAGATTGTTCACTCTCGAAAAATTCGATGAAGCTTTTACGGCCCTCTTTGAAGAAAAACTGGCGGAATGCGGTTTTCCCGGGGTTTTAAGGGGGGACTGAATCGATGATAAAATGCCTGTTTCATCTTCCGGGGAGCCGGCGCCGGCTTTCCGCACACATCGCGCAGACGGTTTTCGGATTCCTGAAACTGGCGCGGGACGGCGTTGTCGACCTGTCATTTTCGCATGAGGCCGATCGGGCTCTTTCCCCCTG
>ONWH01000159.1 GCA_900321495.1 uncultured Planctomycetota bacterium | reverse complement strand
CCCCGCCACCGCCTGCAGCAGATGCTGTTCGGGCGCTGGAAGACGTATTTCCGCGAATTCTGGGCTCTGCGCGACATTGATTTCGAGGTGAGGAAAGGTGAATGTATCGGCATCATCGGGCGGAACGGCGCGGGGAAATCGACCCTGCTTCAGATCGTGACGGGCACGCTCCAGCCGACGGAGGGGACCGTGGAGCGGCACGGACGGATCGCGGCCCTGCTCGAGCTCGGCAGCGGATTCAATCCCGAGTTCACCGGACGCGAAAACGTGTACATGAACGCGGCGATCCTGGGACTTACGAAGGCCGAGACCGACGCGAAGTACGACGACATCGTCGCATTCGCGGATATCGGCGAGTTCATTGACCAGCCGGTGAAGACGTATTCCTCCGGCATGATGGTGCGCCTGGCGTTCGCCGTGAACGCGTTCGTCGACCCGGACATCCTGATCGTGGACGAGGCGCTCGCGGTCGGCGACATCGGATTTCAGGCGAAATGCTACGCGCGAATCCGAAAACTGCTGGAAGAAAACCGCACGATCCTGTTTGTTACGCATGACATGGCAAGCCTTGTCCGTTACTGTTCGGTCGCGTACCTGCTGGAAAATGGACAATGCATTGCATCCGGAATGCCGAACGACATTGTGAACGATTATAAAATCCGCATGGCGCGCGATGTTTCGGCTGTTTCCCTGGACAGGGATGATTACGCAACGCAATCGTCTGTTCAAACGATCCGGAAACCGGGACTTGATTTCTCAAAAGACCGGCTGGAGTATGGGGACCACAAGGCGGAAATCAAATCGTTCCGAATCCTGGACAAGGACGGGAATCTGACAACTGAGCTGATCGGAAGTTCCGAATATTCGCTCCAGGTCGATTTGATCGCGCACGAAAGGATCGTCAATCCGATTGTCGCGTTTACGATCCGGGATGCCGGCAACGTGGAATTATGCGGGACCAATACGGGCAATGAGAACGTGGATATTCCGCCATGGGAGCCGGGGACGGAACATCAGGTGGAATTCCGGTTCAAGCCGGCCTTGCAGACAAAGGAATATCTGCTCATGCTGGGCTGTACGGAATACATGGACGGTGGACTTGCGGTTCACCACCGTCTTTATGACGTCTGTGCGCTGAGAGTGGAGAATATCAAAAAGTTCACCGGGCAATTCGCGATTCCCGTCACAACCTCATATCGAAAGCTGAAATAATGAACGCTTATTCCATGCAGCAGGGCATTTTTGTCAGAGAAAACGCCGGTTCTTTCGGGTACAACGATGGAGACTCCGTCGAGGAGAACCTGCGGAACCTGATCCACAATGCGTCGGACCGGAGCGTCTATTCCGGGGAGCTTGCTTCCAGCATTACGGACTGGCCGACTCTGTACCACCTCTCTCCGCAGAGAAGCGCCCTGCTTGTTCCCTTCATAAAGCACATCAAAGGGAAAAAAGTCCTGGAAATCGGCTGCGGACTCGGCGCAATTACAAGAGCCCTTGCCGAATTCGGCGCGAATGTCACGGCGCTGGACGGGAGTTTCCGCCGGGTGTCGATCGCCGCGGAGCGATGCGGGGATTTCCCCGAAGTAAAGTTCTACTGCGACAACTTCGAGGATTTCGAGCTGGATGAGAAATTCGATCTCGTGACACTGATCGGTGTGCTGGAGTACGCCGCCATGTTTTTCAAGGCGGACCATCCCTGTGAAGCGATGCTGAAAAAGGCGAAATCGTTTCTCAGGCCGGGCGGCCGTCTGCTGCTCGCCATCGAAAACAAGCTCGGGATCAAATATTTCAACAATGCGCCGGAAGATCATGTGGACGTGCCTTTTTACGGGATTCAGGGGCTGTATGAGGAAAAAGGCGTCCGCACCTACGGGAAAAAAGAGCTTTCGGCTCTTTTGAAGAATGCCGGTTATGACAAGTTCAGTTTCCATTATCCTTTCCCGGATTATAAACTTCCGACCCTGTATCTCCATCCGGCGGCTTTTTCCGCGCCGGGGCTGAATGTCCCGGATCTGCTCCATCGGAACATGCCACGCCGCGGCCTCGGAGAAGATCTTTTTTACGAGGAGACCGTGGCGGGCAGTCTGTATCAAAACGGACTTCTTGAGGATTTCGCAAATTCATTCGTCGTTTTGACCGGAGAGCCGGACGAAGCCATGGATGATGTATGTGCGACACGGATTTCTCCGGACCGCAAAAAAGAAACGGCTTCCGTTGTTCAAATCGTCAAAGACGGGCGTGGGTTCACTGTTTCCCGCTCCACGGCAACCGGATTTATCCTGGGGGACGAAACCGCCCGGAAGCGCCATCCGTATTTGGAAGGAGAGCTCTTCTCCTCCCGTTTGCAGAAACAGTTTGCCCGGAAGTGTTGCGGTCTGGATGATCTGGTCAACGGGTTTTCACCATGGGTGGACTTCCTGAAAGAGCATCGTATCCCCGGAACGGAGACTTTGCCGCCGGGATATTGGGATTGTACGCCGTTCAATCTTCTTGTTCAGGACACAAAGCTCGTTTTCTTCGATCAGGAAGTTCCCGTGAAAGAAGCGCCGGTTCCCATTGCGTTCGTAATCTTCCGGGGAATCCTTTACACGCTCGGGGATCTTTCTT
>ONWH01000317.1 GCA_900321495.1 uncultured Planctomycetota bacterium | reverse complement strand
TCGAACTTATAGATTTCGGTTCCTTTGCCGTAGTTGACGCCGCCGATCCGCTCGGCGAAAAGCTTCTGGAAATAGGGGTCGCTCATGGTCTTTTTTCGTGTTCCGTTCAAGGGGTTCCGCCGGCCGAAACGGGGCCGGCATTCGGCGTAAATGTCAACCTGTCATTTTACCCCGGACGCCCCGTTTGTCAACCTAGCGGGCGGGTGTTCACCCGGCTCCGGACCGGTCTTTATACCCAACAGAGCGACCAGCGGGAGCGAACGGCCAGCGTCGCTCATGTGGGGGAAAACCGCCCGTCCGGCTACGGACCCCAACAGAGCGGCCAGCGGGAGCGAACGGCCAGCGCCGCTCATGTGGGGGAAAACCGCCCGTCCGGCTACGGACCCGTCCGGTAGACGAACCGGGGGCCCTCTTTCCCGGCCGTGCCTGTCGGAACGAAGCCGGCGCGGAGAAGCGCCTTTCGGGAAGCCTCGTTTTCCGGTTCCGTCTCGGCCTCGACGCGCGTCACCCCTTCCCGGGCGAGCGCCCATTTCAGGGCGGCTTTCAGCGTTTCGGTCATGTAGCCGTATCCGCGGTATTCCTCCCGCAGTCCGTAGCCGATTTCGACCATGCCGTCTTGAGGAGCCCCTTTAAAGGAGAAGTCGCCGACAACCGTGCCGGGCCGCTCTTTCAGCTCCATCGCCCAGACCGCGTGCCAGATCCGGTTTTCCGGCTCGGCGAGACACCCCCGGAGCATTTCCGAGTAGGCCAGTTTCAGGCCGGGATCCTTTTCATTTTCGATCAGCCTTTTCATCTCCCCGTCGCTGACCGGATAGCAGATCAGCCGCTTACTTTCGATTCTTGTCATGCATCCACCTGTCCCAGCGGCCGACACCCCTGTCCGGCCGCATCCTACCACGTAATCCGACATTTGGGAAGTTTCTTTTGGAGCGCTTTGAACTCTTTGCTCTCACGGCTGCCACTGTATAACAGCCGCCGCAGCGATTTCATCTTTCCGAGTTTCAGAAGACTGCTCTCCGACCTCATCGGAGGGCGGTCTTTCTCATCGAAGGGGATGGGGTTTGTTTTGTCTCTTGTTACGAGATGAATCTCCGGATTGTGGCATACAAGTTCGGAATTGAGTGAAAGGACGGTAAGGTTCGAAAACAGCACGATGGTGTCAATTCCTTCGTCGGAATAGAGATGAACGGGGAAATCGAGGACTTTGATCGGAAGTTTGCTCAGCGGTTCGATCCCCTTTCCGCTCACCAGGATGCACCCGTGAAGAGAAAGGGCCCGCAGACTCTTCATCGACGCAAGCTTCGCCACGGCTCTGTCCGAGACGTTGCGGCACATCGCCAGATCGAGCAGCCGGAGACGTTTAAGCCGGCAGATTTTTGAGAGAACCGATTCGTTAACACCAAGACAGCCGCTGAGAAAAAGTCTTTTCAGGCGGGAAAGCGAGGCAATGGAGCCCAGACTCTGTTCGGAAAGATTTACAGAGCCGGTTAAATTGAGATCGGATAACTTTTTAAGCCTGCTGAGAACCGAAAAATCGGGATCCTTCAGTTGCGGACACCCGACCAGAACAATTCCTTCCAAACCGGGAATTTCGGAAAGCGACTGAACAGCACGATCGGTGATGTTCGGGCAGTCGTGTATCCGAATCCGCCGGACCCGGCGGTTCCCCGCAAGCCGTGCAAGTTCGTCGTCGGTTATGCCGGACGAACTGAAATTGAGAATCACCGGCTTCCGGGAGGATTCGATGTTGATCCAGTCCTGTTCGGAGGGATGGCGATACATTTTTTCGCCGTCGCGGGATCCGCCGGAAAAAGTCATGGTGTCCGGATATCCGGAGAGTTCGGATCTGACGCGAAAGGCGCCGGCGCCCAGCGGGTGGAAAAATGCCAATCCAAGGTTGATCAGAAGCAAAAACAGGAGCCCCAGCCGGTCAAACAGGTTCTGCCTTTTCCAGTTCATGACCGCGACGGTTAAGACCGCGAGACATCCGAGCGGACCGGAAGCATACAGGCCGGCTGTTCCCAAATATCCCAGTACTTTCCCGGCGAGGGAGGGGCCTTCCCCTTCCGCCAGGAAGAGGAGCCAACGGCTCAGTAGAAAGAAGAAGGGGGCGGCGAATCCGATGATGGTCAAAACACGAGTGAAGCATTTTTGTTTGTTCATGGCGAAGAACCTTAACTCCTGTTGATCAAAAGAACGGTCGGATGAATCTGTCAGTTCTTTGCGGACCGGTCCTTCCAGTCAATCTCGCATTGAGGGAGTCCGTTCCTGATCCGGTTCACGCCTTCCGAAGTCACGGAAGGGCAGCCGTGAATCGTGAGGGATTTGAGATAGCGCAGGTTTGAAAGTTCGGCGATACCGGCGTCCGTAATCTTCTCGCAATCCTTCAATTCCACACAGCGAAGGTTTTTGAGACCGGCGATTTTCGCGAGGACCTCGTCGTCGGCCTGGGGACATTCGGTCAGTTTCAGTTCCTTTAGACGGGGAAGTTTTGCGATCGATCCCAGGCTTTCCGCCGACAGATTTTCGGCTTTGTATAGACCGATTGTCTCCAGCTTCTTCAAGCCTGCGAGAGCCGAAAAATCGAAATCCTTCAGCTGAGGATTGTCCCCGAGGAAGATTTTCTTTAAACGGGGAAACCGGGCGAGTGAATAAACGACACCGTCCGTGATGTTCGGGCAGGAATGGAAACGGAACTCTCTGATGTACAGGTTTGCCGAAATGTTCCGATTCTCCGAGAGGTACGCCACATCTCTGTCGGCGACATCAGTGCGAAAAAAGGAGATATACATAGGCCTCCGGAGAAGAAAAATGAATTCCCAGTCGTTGTGGGTCATTTTGTAGCAGCCGTTTTCCTCTTCTCCTATCGACGGGCGGAATTCCATCGGATACAGGTAGCGCGCTTTGGAGCATTTGCTTACGAGAGCGAGAGAAGGCGCGCTGAGGCAGAGGTTAACGAGAAGGAGCAACAGAAGGCCGAACCAGGCGAATACCGTTTTAAACCGTTTCCGGTTGATGAGCAACAGTGTCAGCGCGGAGGCGAATCCGACGAGGCCTGCACACGAAACGACACTTACCGACAGAATGATGAACAGGTGCTCCCACCAGACAAGTTTCCCTTCCGCCATGAAGGCCCCGATGATACTTCCTATGGATCCCAGGCCGAAAAGGAACGGGCAGAGAACCGCAATGATGATCAGAGCGATATTCAGGCGTTTTCGTTTACGCGTAACGTCCCCCTCTTGGTTCTTGAATCCTCCGAACTTGCTCTTAAACCAACGGCTGTTTATTACAAGTATCGTTAAAACGGTCACGATGCCGAACAGACCGAAAAGGAAGGCAGCCTGTGACGACGTGCGGGTCGGCAGATACTGGCACCACGCCGGCAGATGTTTAGCCTTGAGTGTGGATCCCAAATACCCCAGGCCGTAAAGGAGCAGGCAAAGGATTCCGACGGCAATCAGAATGAGGTTCAGACGTTTTTGTTTGGCCATGATGCTTTTCTCCGGTTTCATATCCGTTTGGCGGAAAGACGGGACGATCAATCTCTGAAAAAGGTTTATTCTGCCGTGAAAACTACCGTTACGATCAAAATTATAATGAACGGAAAAGCAATTACAAGGTGAAAGCCGGAATGTTTCAAGTCGTTTCGGCCCGCCCGCCGTCCCTTCCAGAGCGCCAACGAGCGCGAACGGCTAGCGCTTTCTAACATGGGGCAAACCGCCTGTCCGGCTCCGGACCCGCCCGTCCGGCTTCGGACCGTTCCGGAACAGGAACCGGGGGCCTTCTTTCCCGACCATTCCCGCCGGAACGAACCCGGCGCGGGTCACCCCCTTTTGGGCGAGCGCCCATTTTGAGACGGCTTTCAGCGCTTCGGTCATGTAGCCGTGCCGCGCATTCATTAAGCCTTCCTCTTCTGCCGGGGAGTATTCGGTGTTCCCCATCAAAAACGTTTATACAGGTATTTCTCCAACCGAAAGACGTTCTTACGGATCAGATGAGAAACAGCGTTAAGTTTTTCTACGTGTTTCCGTCCTGTGAATCCTGTTCTTTGAGAATGATGTTCAGCATTTGACGGGGGGTCACAATAAAAGGCCTTGACGGGAAATGCCGGATATTGCCGGTTACGAGATATGCGTTCTTTTCCTTTCTCTCTTCCATCACGATTTCATAGAAAACTCTGTCTTTGGGATCAGGCAGTTCAATATCCATCGTGTCGGCGTTGATGTAAAGACCCCGCCGGCGAAAAGTCGCTACGATTGTCTCAACGATGTCTTCCGTAAGATGGAATTTCGGTCTGGCCAAAACTTTCCGGTATTCATTTTCGATTGTTTCATCGAGAACGGGGATAATAAGGCCGCCGAATGCCAGCTCGACAATCATGCCGGGTACTGAGTCCTGTTTAAGTACAGCCGACACGAGGACATTGGTGTCGAT
>ONWH01000145.1 GCA_900321495.1 uncultured Planctomycetota bacterium | reverse complement strand
GACGACGCGCTTCTTTATTTCAATGTTGATCTTTACAGACTGATGAAGGAAAAGGGAATAGAGGCTGAACTGCGGGTCCGAAACGGCGGACACAACTGGGACTATTTCAGCACGGCCCTTCCGGAGGTGTTCGAGTTTCTCGAACAGGAATGAAACAATGTCATGGGAGAAAAATCATGAAAGTTCTTTTAGTGAACGGGAGCCCGCACAAGAACGGATGCGTTTTTTCCGCGCTTTCTGAAATTGGGAAAACACTCGAAGAAGAGGGGATTGAATCGGAAATATTTCATATCGGTTCCAAACCGGTCCAGGGATGCACCGCCTGTTTCGCCTGTCATAACGGGGATGCTGAAGGGTGTGTGTTTCGGGATGAACTCTATTTGGGATTTGTCGAACGAATCAAGGAGAGTGACGCAATTGTGATCGGCGCGCCGGTTTACTATGCAGGCCCTCCGGGTGCGCTCTGTGCGATACTCGACCGTGTCTTCTTTTCGGCAAGCCGTTACCTGGTCCATAAGCCCGCGGCATGCGTGGTCAACTGCAGGCGCGGAGGGGCCAGCGCCGCTTTTGACCGTTTGAACAAATATTTCACGATACTGCAGATGCCTGTCGTCTCATCTCAATACTGGAATTCAACACACGGACATAATCCGAAGGAGATGGCGCAGGATCTTGAAGGGATGCAGACGATGAGAACACTGGCACGGAATACTGCGTATTTGCTAAAATCGACCGAAAAAGCCGGAATTCCGATTCCCCAAAACGAGAACATTGTTCTGACGAACTTTATCAGATAAAAGCCGAAAAGGTGAATATGGAACGGCTCTGCCTTTGGGGGGTAATGTTTCTGGTTACACTTATCTCCACGGTGTGTGGAGCCGGTAGCGCACCTTTGACGCGATCGACACCGGAAGCCGAGGGAATCCCATCAGAAGCGATCATTGCGCTGATACGCGAACTGGACGAGGAAATCGACGCAATGAACAGCTTGATGATCCTCCGGCACGGGAAGGTAATCGCCGAATGTTGGTGGGCGCCCCACTCCGCCGAGACGTCTCACGCGCTCTATTCCCTGACGAAGAGTTTTACATCTGTTGCGATTGGATTTGCCGTTGCCGAGGGAAAACTTTCGCTTGACGACAAGGTAATCGACTTCTTCCCCGACGAGGTACCGGAAAATCCTTCGGAAAATCTGAAAAAGATGACGGTTCGTTCGCTTCTGACAATGTCATGCGGACATGAAGAAGAAGTGAAGTACACAACCGAGGGAGAATGGTCGGACGCGGATTGGATCAAAACTTTTCTGGTTCACCCGGTCGTTCATGAACCGGGAACGCACTTCTTCTACAATACGCCTGGAAGTCATCTGCTTTCGATAATCCTAACGAGAGCAACGGGGAAATCCCTTGCCGACTGGCTGAAAACGCGCCTTTTCGAACCGCTCGGAATTGATAACTTCTCCTGGGAATCAACTCCGGGCGGATTCACCGAAGGAGGAGCAGGGCTTTGGCTCCGTACCGAGGAGATCGCCAAGTTCGGTGAATTTCTGCTCCGCAAGGGTGAATGGAATGGCAGAGAACTTCTTTCCCCGGCATGGTTCGATGAGGCGGCAAGCAAGCAAGTTTCCAACGG
Organism: uncultured Planctomycetota bacterium; assembly: GCA_900321495.1. Classification (GTDB taxonomy): domain Bacteria; phylum Planctomycetota; class Planctomycetia; order Pirellulales; family Thermoguttaceae; genus RUG695. The sequence continues at coordinate 737 of ONWH01000145.1, read as the reverse complement.
AGACGATCCCGATTACGACTGGAACCAGGGGTACGGGTATCAGTTCTGGATGTGCCGCTTCGGTGCATTTCGGGGGGATGGAATGTTTGGGCAGTTTTGCGTGGTAATCCCCGAGAAAGACATGGTAATCGTCTCGACCGCCGATACGATTTACACAAAAGAGACGCTGAATCTCTACTGGAAACATCTTCTTCCCGCCGCCGGAAAGGATCCGCTCCCTGATAATCCGGAAGCCCGGAAAGAGCTTCATCGGACGGAAACGGAACTTCTTTCGAAACCGGGCGCCTCGCCGAGCTGCATTCTGCGTGACCGAAAAATTGACAGCGGTATTCTGGGCCACGACGTTCTGTATAATGTCTATCTGCCGAAAGGTTACCTCACCTTCGGCGGACCGTGGAAAACACTCTACCTCCTGCACGGCGCTTCGGACGACCATAATACATGGCTCGCCCCGGAACAGGGACGGCTGGAAGAATATGCCGACCGTTTCTTTTCCGATAATCCGGATGCAAAACGTATTATCGTCGTTCCGGACAGGAGACTCACCCGGTTCCGAAACGGGAAAGGCAAAGAAGAACGGTACGAAGATTTTGTTGCCGAAGAACTGATTCCTGAAATTGAGAAGATGTTTCATGCGGCGGCCGGGCGCAAAAACCGCGCAGTCGCGGGACTTTCCATGGGGGGATACGGGGCACTTCTCTGGACTCTTCGCCATCCGGAACTTTTCAGCAGGTGCT
>ONWH01000143.1 GCA_900321495.1 uncultured Planctomycetota bacterium | reverse complement strand
TTCGCCGCTGTCGAGTACCAGCTGAAAAAACGGTCCATCCGAATCATCGGTTCCGTCAACCGATTCCGGTACGGCGCGAAGAAGCGACTCCGCCTCGTGGCAGGAATCTGCCAGCATGAAGATAATCCGGCGTCCGTCATCGAGCCAGCGCCGCACACCGCGCTGCGACGTTATCGTGTCACTGCTTTGTTTTTCGGAGTTCCCGAATCGGAAGACGACCCTTTGGGGTTCATCTTCCGTCCCCTGTTTCATGAGTGTCAGTGAAAGGGGAGAACAGGGACGGAAATCGCCGTGAACCAGATAGTCGGTGATCTCGATTCGTCGGAGTTCGGGGATTCCTGCCCTCTCGACCGAAAGGTTCGGTTTCCTTGAAAAGCGCAGTGCCAAACCGGTCAGGGAGTAATGGACTTGAAAACAAAAACGGGAAAGGCGGGCAAATACTCCGCTTTTTGGGGGAACGGCTTCCAATGCCGGACGATAGACATCACTGTTCCACCCGGCCCGGGTCCGATCGGAAAGGTTAAACGGACCGCCGAAAAACGGAATCGATATGCTTCTGTTCTCGTCCTGTCCTGGAAGGGGGCTATCCACGACAATTTCGCGGCTGCCGGTAATCAAGATTGATGAGGCACTTGTCCCTTCGGTAACGGCCATTTTCCCTTCCAGGGCAAAATGGGAGGTTGTCCAGCATCCCGTTAAAAGAAGAAGAACTCCCAGATGCGCACAAAGAAATGGGACATGATTTTTTTTCCAGGGTATCCGATCGAGCACCGCTCCGAGAATGTTCAGTGCCAGAAGAAGTAGCAGAAAACGAAAGAACGCGCTGCGGTAAACCAGGAGGGAAGCGGCAGATGTTCCGAAGTCGAGTTCCACAAAAGTTCCCCATCCGCACATAAATCCCAGAAGGAGGATCAGCAAGAGCGCAATTCGCAGTGAACCGCAAAAATGCACCATCTTGCGAACGAAGGGAAATATCCTGCTTTCGCTCATAACAACTCACTGTTATCGGCTTTTCGCGATTTCGGTTTCCGTCGAAAATCGCTGATTATTGTATTCTGTTCTTCCGTCTCCGCGATAGGCTGTCCAAAAGAAATGTGCGTCTTCCGAAAAAGGCCACAGCACGCACTGAGAACGACAAGTCCCTATAACAGATTCAAAAATCTTCCTTGCCATCCGATTATCCTTTCGGACAAACAGAAATCACAGGACATCCAAAAACCGATTACAAAGAGGTCCCCCGACCTCTTCCGTGACGGAACATATCGAGGGACGCTTTTTGCTCGCGATGAAAGTTACTTTTCGGAATCGAGAACTTTTTGGACATCCTCTTCGGAATCGACGGCCAGAACCCGGACGTTGCGGAACTCAACCGGATCGTTATGACCTAAAAAACCTATAAAGCCGGTTTCGTTGTGAAGTCCGGGATGCTCGCCGCTGATTGGTTCGGCATTGGTGATATCGGCGTCCACCGCGACCTGACCGTTGACGATCACCTTGATATGCGGACCAACCGCGATGATCTCTTCCTGATTCCATTCTCCGTCCGGTTTCAGAATACCGGTTTTCGCTGGAATCACTCCGTAAATCGAGCCGTGTTTCTGCCAGGCCGCCGCGCCTTCGTAGGCATCTGAGAGTATCTGGATTTCCATCCCGTAATAGGCGGAATCTTTGCCAAGAGGAGTCCGAATTCCGACTCCGTTGTTCCCTGCCGGTGGGAGTTTGAATTCGAAGCGGAAAATGAAGTTGGCGTACTCCTTTTTTGTGAGGAGCTGTCCACCCTGTCGGCAGATGAACGAACCTGCTTCTTCCACGGGATATCCGTCAATTGACCCCTGCCAGATATCCTGGGAGATTGTATTCCCGTCAAAAAGAAGTTCGAATCCGGCGTTCTTTTCCTGTTCAGTCAGCTTGTTTTGAGCACAGGGGCAGTCCTCCGCACAAAGAATACCGCAGACGGAGAATATCAAAAGCCCCGCGAAAGCCAAAATTCTGTTAGTCATCGCTCGAATGCCTTTCTAAAGAATTGTTAAATTCAATGCTTTGTAAAATCTATTCGTAAAAAAGAAACCTATTCCCGTTCAAGAACTTTGGAGGCACGGTCTTTCAGTTCCTGACTTCTTGCTGTTTCAAGTACCATTTGCATCGCGTTTCGAAGTTCGGGAGAGGTCCCTTTGATTTTCTCGGCAATAAAGACCGCTGTTTCACAGGCGCTTTCGCTGTATTCCGGCTGGTCAGCATAACTCATCGCGGCTTTGACGCTGTTGTCAGTGATCATCCGTTTGAAGATTTCAAAAATCAGCTGTTTGTCATCAGGACGGGTTGCGGTGTCAAATGCAACGCGCGCCATCTTGATGCGGAGATCTTCGGGGAGATCGAACTGGCGCGGAATACGGATATAGGCGCGGATTGCACGGGTCTTATACTTCGATGAAGATTTTGCGAGTTTCAGACACGCCGCGGCAAGAGGTGCGGCGTCCTCCGGTGTATTCCACTGTCCAAGTATTTCTGTTGCTTTGTCGGCCATTTCTGAGTCGCCGGCAGCGGCGGCGACAGCGGCCAGAGCGGTTGGTCCGCCAATCTGCTTTAGAAGAGAAAGAATCTTTTCCTTTCCGGCTTTATCGGCCGCTTCATACATTTTCACAACCGATGCTGCGCATTCTTCACGCGGCAGTCGGGTACAGGCTGCACGCAGATACCAATCGACTTTTGCCTCGTCTTCTTCCCGTTCAAGAGCGCTGACCAGGAAATTCAGTTCTTCGAGTGTGACAATCTCCGACAGCGCGGCGACCGCGCTGTCGCGAACCTGGGTGTCGACTCCTTCGGCATTGGCAATCGCCAGAAGATCAGGCGCGGCCTCAACAATGCGCCGGAGTTCCAAAACCTTTATCTGGGCCAGAAGAGTTTTTTTCTGAACATCAGACAGAGCGGCCAGCAATTCGGGCGTTTTTCCGGCAATCGAATCGGCGGGTTTCGGATCGATCATTTCCGGAAGGGCAACAATCGCTTCAACGAGTGTATCGTATGGAATTTCTTTTTCTGCGGCATAAAGAGCCGTAAGAGTATCGTAGGCCAGTATCGGATCAATCTGGCCGCAATGCCCTAAAGCCCTAATTGATGCGGCCAAAACATCAGCCTCTCCCTTTTGGACCATTTCAGCAACGAAAGGAAGAACGAGTTTCCGTGAAACATTATCAGTGCGGTCGCCCAACGCGGCAATCAGCGCGGCCTGGCGCTGAGCAGGAAGAGCCGGGCATATGGTCAGAAGGGCTTTCACAATCGGTTCGGCACATTCGGGAGAAAATTCGCGGACTGTTTTCAGTGCGACTTCAAAATCATCGTCGTTTCCTTCGGCCAGAATCGAGGTGAGCTTTTCCGCAGCATCTGCACGCATATAGAGGAGCTGGTTGTAGAGCGCACCGTTTTTGCTGAACTTGGGGAGGTCGGCCTGTGCGACCGCTGCGCAGAGTTCCGCGGCCCTGCTGTTTTCCCCTTCACTGTCGAGTTTTGCGGCTGCGCGGAGCATCGCATCGGCCAGTGCGGCGTTAACCTTGTAATCGGGATCGCGATCTTTCTTCAGCTCAGCAGTCAGAAGGTCGATCGCCTCTGCACTTGCGATATATCCCCATGCGTTATAGATCGCTATTCTAACATTGTTGTCTTCTGTCTTTGAAAGGAGATCAGAGAGAGGCAAAACCGCTGCTCCGGCTTTCCGCATCGCGAGCGTGTCAATCACTCCGACGAGCGAAATACCTTTGAGATTCGAAAGAGAATCGATCAGAGTCTGATCAACCCCGGCACCTGGAATCGCCTCGAGTGCGGTTCGGGCATTGTGGTTGAGCAGGTCATCGGAAAGCATCGCCGAGAGGGCTGGAATTGCGGCGTCGGTTCCGATAATCGCCAGTCTTTTACACGCAAGATTCTTTTTGAAGATATCGTCGGGCGTATTCCCCGGTTTCTCAATAACCTGAATCAGAAACGATTCATCCTTGGAGTTCCAAATCGACTGCTGATCCTGCGCCGAAATCGACACGGTGAGGCAGAAAAGAACTCCTAAAAACAGAGAAATATATTTTTTCATGGTGGTTAAACTCCCGTTAAAGTGTATCTCTAGGCTCGTTCCGACTAAAGGATGTATCCTTCACGCATTGCGCGGGATCTCATGCGGTTGGCGTCTTCGTCATTGATAAATTCGGCCTTCGCCGGATCATATTCTACGGGACGGCCGAGCTGCCAGGCGATATATGCGCAATGTGAGGCGATATGCGAGTTTGCGGCAACCTGGGCGTTTGCTGCCGGAGTACGGCGCGATTTCACACATTCAACGAATTCGGCGATATGAGTAATCGGATCGGTACCGGGCATCCCGAAGTATTTCAGCTCGCCTCTGAGTGCATCTGACGAAACCGCCATTCGTCCGCTGTCGCCTGTTTCAACCCAGCCTTCTTCGCCGACGTAACGTGCGCTGCAGGTGCCGAGACCGAGCCAGCCGCTTTCACGCATAACAAGTTTCAAACCATCGGCATACCAGGCGAAGATTGTTCCGGAAATCGAACCGTTCTGCTGGAACTGCGGTTCGTAGCGAACCGGCGCTGTCTGATCCTTTTCAGCGGCCCATTGACAAAGGTCGACGGTGTGGGATCCCCATTCGAGGATGCCGCCGCCGTGGAAATCATAAAACCCGCGCCATCCGCCGACAACATATTGCTGGTTGTAGGGACGCCATGGGCAGGGGCCGAGCCAGCGGTCCCAGTCGCATTCCTCGATATCCGGCTGCGGTTCGGCGGGAAGCCAATCCTGGGTCGTTGCCGGCCAGAGAGTGTTGGCATGCACCTCTGTCAGTTTTCCGAGTTTGCCGCTCTGAGCAATTTTGGCAGCAAGCTGGAAATTGCCGATATTGCGTCTCTGGGTCCCTGCCTGATAGATGATCCCGTACCGCTTCACGGCACGCGCGAGCGCAAGGCTCTCTTCAATGGTCAGTGAGAGAGGTTTTTCACAGTAGACATCTTTACCGTGACGCGCCGCGATGATCGATGCCATTGTGTGCCATCGATCCCCGGTAGCGATCAGAACCGCGTCGATATCATCGCGGATCAGGAGATCTTCCATGTCGCGATACATGGCGCAGTCAGTATCATTGTTATGCTTATCGGCTTCAGCTTTAATCGTTTCACGCTGGACGCGCCGAATATCGCAAATTGCGCGGAAACGGATATCATTGCGATTAAGGAAACAATGCAGGTCATGCGTCCCGCGGCCGTGGATCCCAATTGCGCCGAGATTGACTTTGTTCGACGGAGAGACGTTGCCGTCGAGTCCGAGGACCTTTCCCGAAACCAAGAGGGGGAGAAGGCCGGCACTTCCCGCAATAGTGCCGGTCTTCAGAAAACCGCGACGTGATAATTTGCTTTGCTGAACCATAAAATATTTCTCCTAGTGTACGGACGTGGTGTTAGACAACTCATTTTCCGACCCATTGATTTTATCAAACCTCAACGGCGTTTGCAAGAAGCCCGGTCAGTTTTCGCTTTGAAGAAAAATGCTGAAAACCCCCTTGCAATCCTTTGAAAAAAATTTAAATTATCACTGTCTTTGATTTTAGTTACAATTAACAAAGAGCCTTTGATAATCAGGAGAACAAAATGCCAAAAGGTGGAATCAGACACGGTGCCGGACGACCCAAGGGAACGGGAAAATTCGGTGAAGTTACCAAGGCCATCCGTCTTCCGTACTCGCTCATTGACCAAGTACTCCAATTCGTTCAGCAGCGCGGACTCTGTTACCCGCTCTTTCCTGCCGACAAATTGCCGGAGCTGACTCCTGAATCCACGGCAGAGAAGCTCGATATCGGTCGTTTCCTTGTTCAGAATCCGGCGGCGACGTTCGTTGTCCGCGTAACCGGTGAGTCAATGATCGGCGCGGGAATTTTCCCCGATGATTTGATGATCGTCGACCGAAGTGTCCGTGCCGAAAGCGGTAACGTTGTGATTGCCTGTGTCGATGGCGAATTTGTTGTCAAGCGCCTCTTTATTGGTGACGGCAAGGTTGAGCTTCGGCCCGAAAATAAAAAGTTCAAGACTGTCAAATTCGACAACATGAACGATCTGAAAATCTGGGGAATCGTTAAAAACGTCATCCACCGCGTCTGAACCTTTTTTCACGCG
>ONWH01000142.1 GCA_900321495.1 uncultured Planctomycetota bacterium | reverse complement strand
GTCGACATCGTATAGAGGATGAAAAGGGTCACGCCGAAGATCGTGAACCCGACAACGCACGAGGCGGTTGCCTGTGCGGGGGCGTGCGTCGCCGCCCGCACGATGAGCAGGACCAGCGCGGCAATCGAAAGGAGCGAGCCGATCCCGTGCGAGATGGAGTGGATCAGCTCTTCGGCGAGGGTGTATTCGTCGGCCTTTTCGGCGGTGGACATGTTTTCAATAACCCGGAATATGTTAGAATAAACTGACGTATCATAGCGCGGAAAGGGCATTATGTCAAATCGCATCATTTTACTCGGATCCGGGAATCGCAACAAGGGGATCGAAATCGGGCGGCTTCTCGAGCCGACCGGGATCAGACTGGTCACGCTCGCCGAAATGCCCGCTGTCCCCGAGGTGGTTGAGGACGGGACGACTTTTGCCGAAAACGCCGCCAAGAAGGTCACCGAATACGCCCGGCACTTCAAAATGTGGACGGTTGCCGAGGATAGCGGCCTTTCGGTCGACGCCTTAGGCGGCGCGCCGGGGATCTATTCCTCCCGCTTTTCGGGAGAGGAACATTCGGACGAAAAGAACAACGACCTCCTCTTGGAAAAGCTTCAGGGGGTTCCGCTCGAAAAGCGCACGGCCCACTACACCTGCTCGATGGCGGTGGCCGACCCGCAGGGGGAGATTCGGTTCACCTGCGAGGAATACTGCTGCGGACGGATCCTCTTCGAACGGCACGGCCGGAACGGGTTCGGCTACGACCCCCTCTTTGAAGTGGTCGAGTACCACCGCTCGTTCGGGGACCTCTCCCCGCTGCTGAAATCGGTGATCAGTCACCGCGCCCGCGCGATCCGGCGGTTCATCTCGGCGGCGCAGAAACTTTTCGACGGGACGGTCCCGGAGTGAATCAACCGCAAATTGTGACAATGTGAGGAACACGACGATGGAAAACCTGAAAGAATACTGTCTCGACGTCGCGCGGCGCGCCAAAGCCGCTTCGGCGAAGCTCGCCGCCGTCCGCGGTGAACTGAAAACCGCCTGGCTCGAACTGACCGCCCAAAAACTGCTGGAGCGGAAAGACGAGATTATCGCCGAGAACGAAAAAGACCTGGCCGACGCCGAGAAGAACGGCCTGTCCCCGGCAATGATCGACCGGCTCCGGCTTAACGAGAAGACCCTTTCAGGGATGGCGGCCGCGCTCAAAGAGATCGCGATGTTCCCCGATCCGATCGGAAAGGTGATCGACTCGACCGTACGGCCGAACGGGCTGGAGATTCAGAAGGTCCGCGTTCCGATCGGCGTGGTTTTCTTCATCTACGAATCCCGCCCGAACGTCACGACCGACGCCGCGGCGATCTGTATTAAAAGCGGGAACGCCGTCATTCTCCGCGGCGGGAAAGAGGCGCTCCGCTCGAATTTGATTCTGGCGAAGGTCCTGGCCGACGCCGCCGCCGAAGCGGGGCTTCCGCAGGACGCGGTTCAGGTGCTCAACACGACCGACCGCAGCGCGATCGACGAGTTCCTTGCCATGCCCGAATACATTTCCGTGACGATCCCGCGCGGCGGCGCGCAGCTGATCCGGCGGGTTGCCGAAGGGGCGAAGATGCCGGTCATCAAGCATTTCGCCGGGAACTGCCATGTCTACGTCGACGCTGACGCCGATCCCGATGTGGCCGAAAAGGTCGTCGTCAACTCGAAATGCCAGCGTCTGGGAACCTGTAACACAGCCGAATCGCTCGTTGTGCACTCTTCTGCCGCGCCGGCTCTTCTTCCCCGCCTGGTCAAGGCGCTCGTTGCCAAAGGGGTTGAGGTGCGCGGCGATGTCAAGACCTGTTCTCTCTGCCCCGAGGCGAAACCGGCCGCCGACGAGGACTATTTCACCGAATACCTGGCCGCGATCATCTCGGTCAAGGTGGTCGACTCGATTGACGAGGCGATCGCGCATATCAACGCCCACTCGTCCGGCCACACCGAGTCGATTGTCACACGGAACATCAACGCGGCAAAAAAGTTCACTACCGAGATCGACTCTTCGGCGGTCATGGTCAACGCCAGCACCCGCCTGAACGACGGGGGAATCTTCGGCCTCGGCGCCGAAATCGGGATCAGCACCGATAAGTTCCATGCCCGCGGGCCGTGCGGGGTCAACGAACTGACCAGCTACAAATACGTCGTCTACGGCGACGCGCATCTGCGCGGGTAACAGACGCGTTCCATGTCCCTTTCGCCGCACCGGATTCAGCGGCTCCTGCCGCAGACCCTCACCGCCGACCGGCCCGGGTTCCAGCGGGAGCTGTCCTCTCTCAGACGCCGCTTTTCCGATCTCATGGCCGAGCCGGAAAAGAGCGGAGCCGCGCCGGGTCCGGCGCCGGAACGGATGCTCAAAGCGTACGAAAGCGGGCTCCGGCGCCTGAAAGAGAAGATCGACGAATCGATCGCAAAGGCCGAGACGCGCCGCCGCCGGATCCCGGCGATGAAATACCCCTCCGACCTGCCGATTACCGAGCGGCGCGAAGAGATTGCCGAACTCATCAAAAAGAATCCTGTCGTGATCGTCTGCGGCGAGACGGGGAGCGGAAAGTCGACGCAGATTCCGAAGATCTGTCTCGAACAGGGGCGCGGCGCATGCGGCATGATCGGCCACACCCAGCCGCGCCGTCTGGCCGCCCGTGCCGTGGCCGGCCGTATCGCCGAAGAGATCGGCACCGCTCTGGGGGACGGTGTCGGCTATAAGATACGCTTTACCGACGAGACCGCCGACTCGACCTACGTAAAGGTGATGACTGACGGGATCCTCCTCGCCGAATCACAGAAGGACCCTTTCTTTTACGCGTATGACACCATCATCATCGACGAGGCGCACGAACGGTCGCTGAACATTGATTTTCTGCTCGGCATGATGAAGCGGGTCGTCGCGCGCCGGCCGGAATTCCGGCTGATCATCACCTCGGCCACGATCGACGCCGGGCGGTTCGCCGCGCACTTTTCGTTCCGCGGCCGGCCCGCGCCGATCGTCGAGGTCTCGGGCCGGACCTATCCGATTCAGATCCGGTACCGCCCGCCGGAAGAGTTCGCGCTGTCCGATGCCGACGGCGCCGGGCCGAACGCTCCGCGCCGCCGCGAGATCGATGAGGGGGAACTCCGCGAGGCGGCGTTCCTGGCGGCGGTCGACGAACTGGCGCGGGAAGGGCGCGGGGACATCCTTGTCTTTCAGCCGACTCAGCACGACATTCTGGAGACGGCCAAGCTCTTAAAGCATCACGCCATTCCGGGGGACGACGCCGCGCGGAAGACGGAAATACTCCCCCTCTACGCGCGCCTCTCATCCGCCGAACAGCAGAAGATTTTCGCCAGGAGCAAATGGCGCAAGATCGTGATCGCCACGAACGTCGCCGAGTCGTCCCTGACCGTGCCGGGAATCCGCTATGTGATCGATTTCGGCACCGCGCGCGTGAGCCGCTATTCGGCGCGGTCGCGGATGCAGCGCCTGCCGATCGAACCGATCTCCCGCGCCTCGGCCGACCAGCGTGCCGGACGGTGCGGCCGTGTCGGTCCTGGAATCTGCATACGGCTGTACAGCGAAGAGGACTACGCCGCGCGGGACGAGTTCACCACTCCGGAAATACGCCGCACGAACCTCGCCTCGGTCATCCTGCGGACAATCGCCTACCGGCTCGGTCCGATCGAACGGTTTCCCTTCCTCGACCCGCCGGCGCGCGGCACCGTATTGGACGGCTATAAGACGCTCTACGAACTCGGCGCGATCGATAAAGAAAACAAGATCACCGAACTCGGCCGGCGGCTGAGCCGGCTGCCGATCGATCCGCGTCTGGCGAGGATCATCCTGGCGGGGATCGACGAGGGAGTGATGGACGACGTGCTGGTTATCGCCTCGGCCCTTGAAATACAGGATCCGCGCGAGCGCCCCGCCGAGGCATCGGCGCGCGCCGACGAGGCGCACGCGCCTTTCCTCGACGAGCGGTCCGATTTTATGTCGTATCTTAAGCTCTGGCGGTTCTGGCAGGACCTGAAGGAGCGCCTGTCCGGCTCGCAGCTGCGCAAAGCATGCCGGCAGAACTTCCTGGCGTTTTTGCGGATGCGCGAATGGTCCGACATTTACGTTCAGCTTCTGCGCCTTTTGCGCGAGTCGAAACTTCTGCCGCGCGATCGGGGTCCGCACCGGGACGGCGAGACGGACTATGACGCCGTTCACCGGTCCATCCTGACCGGCATGCTGACCGGAATCGCCCAGCGGACGGAAAAGGGCGAATACAATATTGCCGGGAACGTGAAGTTCGTGCTCTGGCCCGGCAGCGGCCTGCTCCGGAAAAAGTACGCCTGGCTTGTCGCCGCCGAACGGGTCGAGACGAGCCGGCGGTACCTCCGTTGCGCGGCGCAGATCGATCCGGCATGGATCGAACCGCTGGCGGAACACCTTGTCGTGAAAAAGGTGTTCGACCCGTTCTGGCTCCGCGAGACCGGCTGTGTGCACGCATGGCAGCGCGTCTCTCTTTTCGGGATCGTTCTCGTTCCGAAACGCCGGGTTCATTTCGGCCCGGAGGATCCCGAGCGGGCGCGGCAGATTTTCATCCGCGAGGCGCTCGTCCGGGGCGAATTCGACTGCCGGCTTGATTTCTTCCGGCAGAACCGGGCGCTGATCGAGTCGATCGACGAAATTCAGGCGAAGACGCGCCGCCGCACGCTGATCAAGGACGACGAGGCGCTCTACAAGTTTTACGACGACCGTCTTCCCGCCGGCGTGTATGATAAAAAGACGCTCGCCGCGTGGTACAATTCGCTGTCCCCCGAAGATCGGGAAAAGTGCCTCTTAACCTACGGGGATATCTGCTCCGAACCTCCCGACGAGTCGATTGCGCGCGATTTTCCCGACCGGATGACGACCTTTTCCGGCGTCTCGGTGCCGCTCACCTATAAATTCGAGCCGGGGGAACGGGAAGACGGGCTGACCGCGACCCTCCTGCCGGAAGAGTTCGGCGAACTGAAAAGTTCCGGCCGAATCGGCTGGCTCGTGCCGGGGCTTCTGACGGAAAAGATTCTGGTTCTGATCAAGTCGCTCCCGAAAGATGTCCGCCGGCCCCTGGTTCCGCTTCCCGAGACCGCGCGCCTTCTGGCCGATGAACTTGCATTCGGCGGCGGGGATTTCCTGGAAATGCTCGCACGGGGCGTTTCGCGCCTGGCCGGCCGGCTCGTCGCGCCGGCCGATTTCGATACCGGCCGGCTTCCCGATCCGCTCCGTCTGAATCTGCGCGTGGTCGATGTGCGGGGGAATGTTCTGGCCGAGGGGCGCGATGCCGATGCGGTCGGCCGCGACCTGGGGCAGCGGGCGGCCAAAACGCTCCAAAACGTCCGGCGGAGCGAATGGATTCGCGACGATGTCGCCTCGTGGGATTTCGGCACCCTTCCCGAGACGGTCACCCTGCGGCGCGAGAATATGGTCCTTTCGGTCTTTCCGGCGCTCTGCCACCGGCGCTTTTTGGACGGAGAGGGGGAGAATGCCGAAAATCCCGCGCTCCTTTCACTCCGTCTGTTCGATTCCGCCGAAAAGGCGGAGACGCTGACCCGGCTCGGCGTCATTATCCTGTTTGCGCAGAAGAGCCGCCGCGATCTGAAGTACCAGATCGACCATCTGCCGAACATCGACCGGATCCGGCTCCGGCTCGGCTCGATTCCCCATTTCAAGACGGCGGCAGACGCGCAGGAACTGATGGCGCGCCTGGCGATCGAGATCGCCTCCGGCGCCGATGAGGGGGAATTTCCGATTCCGCGCAGCGAAGGGGAGTTCAGCGATCTGTCCGATGCCGCGCGCCGGGCGATCCCGCAGGCGACTCAGGAACTCGCCCGCTGGCTCCCCGCTCTGGCCGAATCGTACGCCGAAGCGTCGCTTACCGTCGAAAAGCATACGTCGCCCCTTTTCGCCGAGGCGGGAGCTGACAGCCGCGAGACGTTCGAAAGGCTTTTTGCGCCCGAATTCCACCTGACGACCCCGACCCGCTGGCTGCGCGAGTACCCCCGATATCTGAAAGCGGTTCCCGTTCGGTACGAGAAGATCCGGAAAGGGGGCGGTCCGGCCGACCGCGCGGGCAGCGCCGAACTGGCGGGGCTCTGGACGCGCTGTTTCGACCGGAAGGCGCGGCTCGACGCCGCCGGTCTGGTCGATCCCCAGTGGCCTCTCTACCGCTGGATGCTCGAAGAGTACCAGGTCTCCCTTTTCGCCCAGCAGCTGGGAACCGCGCTGAAAGTCTCGGCGGTCCGGCTCGAGAAGCAGTGGGCGAAGCTGCGAGACTAGTCTTTCGCGCCGCCGCCGCGCCCTTATGCGCCCGGTCACGCCCCCGTCTTCCGGCCGGTTCCCCCCCTTCCCCAAACGCCTCTTCCGGGTAAAATGGGGCTGTTTATCGGCTTATTCTCCGCTTGCGTTATAGCGGGGGGAAGCCGCGGCTCTTACCATCCTTTAAAGGGAATCTGCCATGAAAGAAAACATCCATCCCAACTATGTTGAGACGAAAGTCACCTGCGGGTGCGGGAACTCCTTTGTGACCCGTTCGACCAAGCCGGAACTGAAAGTCGATATTTGCAGCGCGTGCCATCCGTTCTACACCGGCCGCCTCAAGTACGTCGATACCGCCGGCCGTATCGAAAAATTCCGCCGGAAGTTCGCCAACATCAAGATCTCCGGCAAAAAAGAGAACAAAAAGGACTGAGCCTTGCCCCGAGCGGCAGCACTTTAGGTTATTCCTCACTGACATGATCCCGCTCCCCCGCGCCCACGGGGGAGGATTGTTCTGCGGGTCAGAGGTCTTTGCGGAATAACCGTTTTTTTTGAGGTCTTCTATGCGTAAGCTTCTGGATGAAAAGCTCGCCCGGTTCGAGGTGCTCGAAAAAGAGATGGTCGCGCCCGAGGTTCTTGCCGACGCCGATCGAATGGCGGCGGTTGCGCGCGAGTACGGTTCGCTGGCGAAACTCTGCGGCAAGTACCGCCGGTTTCTCCATCTGAACGGCGAGATCAAAGAAGCCGAAGAGATGATCGCCGGGTCCGATCCCGAAATGAAAGAGCTCGCCGAAGCGGAACTGCCGAACCTGAAATCGGAGCGTGAGGATCTCTGGAACGAGCTGCTCGACATGACGATCGGCGGCGCCGACTCGAACCGGACCAGCTGCATCGTTGAAATACGCGCCGGGACCGGCGGGGACGAAGCCGCCCTCTTCGCCCGCGATCTGTTCGAGATGTACAAGCACTACTGCGAAGACCACAAGTGGAAGATCGAGATCATGTCGATGAACGCCACCGAAATGGGCGGGTTCAAGGAGATCGTCTTCGGGGTCGAGGGGGAGGGGTGCTTCCGCGAACTGCAGTTCGAAAGCGGCGGGCACCGCGTTCAGCGCGTTCCGGAGACCGAGGCGAAAGGGCGGATCCATACATCGGCGGCGACGGTTGCGGTGATGGCCGAACCGGAAGACGTTGAAGTCGACCTCAAGCCGGAGGACTACCGTGTCGACCGGTTCTGTTCGAGCGGACCGGGAGGGCAGCATGTGAACAAAACGTCGTCTGCGATCCGGCTGACCCACTTCGAGACGGGGATCGTCGTCAGCTGCCAGGACGAAAAGAGCCAGCACAAGAACCTGGCCAAGGCTCTCCGTGTGTTAAAGTCGCGCATTTACGAGCAGAAGCGGCTCGACGAACAGAAAAAGCGTTCCGAAGAGCGGCTGAGCAAGATCGGCAGCGGCGACCGGAGCGAACGGATCCGCACCTACAACTTTCCCGAAAACCGCGTGACCGATCACCGGATCGGCCTGACGCTCTACAAGCTTGACTCGATCCTGGCGGGGAACCTGTCGCCGGTGATCGACGCTTTGATCGACTACGAGCGCCAGGAACTTCGAAGTTCGTTCGGCGCGATTGACGAGTAACAACCCCGAAAGGCCCGGATTCCGATGTCAGCACAGCCTTGGACCACACGCCGGCTTCTGGAATGGACTGCCGACTATTTTAAGGGGCTCGGATTTGAGAATCCGCGTCTGGAGACGGAGCTCCTCCTGGCCCGCGCGCTGTCGACGAACAGGGTCGGTCTCTATCTGCGTTACGACGACCTGCCGACCGACTCCGAACGGGGCGCGTTCCGCGAACTGGTCAAACGCCGCGCGGCGGGCGAACCTTCGGCGTATCTGATCGGGCATAAGGATTTTTATTCGCTCGATTTTGATGTCAACGCCGACGTCCTGATTCCGCGGCCCGAAACCGAGACCCTTGTTCTGGAAGGGGTCGAGT
Source organism: uncultured Planctomycetota bacterium (assembly GCA_900321495.1). Lineage (GTDB taxonomy): Bacteria > Planctomycetota > Planctomycetia > Pirellulales > Thermoguttaceae > RUG695. The sequence goes on along the minus strand of ONWH01000142.1, from coordinate 4,580 downwards.
TTCTCCGTGCCCGTGCCAAAGAGAATCCCGGATTTGTTCCGCGCATCCTCGATATCGGTACGGGGAGCGGCGCTCTGGCGGTCGCCCTGGCGCGGAACCTTCCCGCCGCACGCCTGGTGGCGCTCGACATTTCCGCGCCGGCGCTGGCGACGGCGAAACTGAACGCGGAAAAGCATTCCGTGGCCGACCGGATCGATTTCCGCGAGAGTGACCTTTTCGCGGCGGTCGCTCCCGGCGAACGGTTTGAGCTGATTGTCAGCAACCCGCCCTATGTCAGCCAGGCGGAGTACGATGCGCTCGACAGGTCGGTCCGGGAGTTCGAACCGAAAATCGCGCTCCTTTCCGGCGAGTCGGGAACCGAAATCGTCGCGCGGATCCTCGCCGAAGCGCCCGCCCATTTAGAGCCGGCGGGCCGCCTCCTGGTCGAGATCAGTCCGATGATCGCCGAGGCGTGTCTGGAGCTCTTAAAAGGCTCGCAGTTTAACCAGTTTGACATTATTAACGATTATGCCGGACTGAAACGGGTAATTTTGGCGGAAATGGATTAACCTTCTTTTTTCGCCGAAAATATCCCACTTGCCGTATCGTTAAAGGAATAGTAACATCGACCGCGCAAGCGTGTCAGTTCTCTCTTTCAGCGAGACGTCAGGGAACTTACCGGAAACCCTCAACAATTGGACGAATCGATGGCAAAGCGTCAAAAAGAATCGGTTGAAAAAGCGAAAGCGGACACTAAAAAAGCCCCCAAAAAGGAGACGGCCGACGCGCTCGGAATCGGGCAGATTTCGGACCTGGTCAATCTGATGAAAAAGAATGACCTGACCGAATTCAACTTTGAAAACGGCACATTCAAGATCGCGCTGAAACGGGGCGGCGCCGAAGTCGCCGTGCCGGTTCAGGCCGTCTACCCGGCGGCGGTCCCCCCCGCGGCGCCCGCGGCGGCTCCCGCGCCCGCCGAAAAGCCCGCTCCCGCGTCCGAAGACGAGAGTTTCATCGAACTGATCAAGTCGCCGATGGTCGGCACGTTCTACGCGTCATCCTCGCCCAAAAATCCGCCGTTCGTCGCGGTCGGCGACGTCATCGGCCCGGACAAAACGGTCTGTATCATTGAGGCGATGAAAGTCTTCAACGAGATCAAGGGAGACGTTTCCGGTAAGATTGTCGCCGTCCTGGTGAAAGACGGGGAAGCGGTCGAGTTCGGCCGTCCACTCTTTAAAGTCGATACCCGCGGCTGACTCGCGGATAAAGAACGGACGAAAGAATGTTTAAGCGGATCCTTATAGCGAACCGGGGCGAAATCGCCCTTCGAATCATCCGGGCCTGTCGCGAGATGGGCATCGAGTCGGTCGTTGTTTTCAGTGAGGCCGACCGGGACTCCAATTACCTGGAACAGGCCGACCGGGCGATCTGTATCGGTCCGGCTCCCGCGGCGCAGAGTTACCTGAAGGTCGACCGCATCATCAGCGCCGCCGAACTGGGGAACGTCGACGCGATCCATCCCGGTTACGGTTTCCTTTCCGAGAACTCTCATTTCGCCGAAATCTGCCGTGCCTGCGGCTATGAGTTCATCGGCCCGACCTCGGAAGCGATGGAACTGCTGGGCGACAAGAACATGGCGCGGAGCATCGCCAAGCGCGTCGGCGTGCCGACGGTTCCCGGCAGTGACGGCCTGATCGATTCGGAAGGCCAGGCACTGGCGATTGCCGAAAAGATCGGCTATCCCGTTTTGGTCAAGGCTTCGGCCGGCGGCGGCGGGCGCGGCATGCGCACCGCGTATAACGCCGACCAGCTCAAAACCGGTCTGGCGCAGGCGTCGCAGGAAGCCGCCGCGGCATTCGGCAATCCCGCCGTCTATCTTGAAAAACTGATTGAAAACCCGCGCCACATCGAAGCGCAGATCATGGCCGACCGGCACGGGCATGTGATTCACCTGTGGGAACGCGACTGTTCGATGCAGCGCCGCCATCAGAAGCTGATCGAAGAGAGTCCCGCGCCGAACCTTTCGCAGGAGCTCCGTTCGCAGCTGTGCGAGTCGGCCAAAAAGCTTGTTCTCGAATCCAGCTATACAACCGCCGGTACCGTCGAGTTCGTCGCCGATGCCAAGGGGAACTACTATTTCATTGAAATGAACGCGCGGATTCAGGTCGAGCATCCCGTGACGGAACTGGTTACCGGTATCGACCTGATCAAAGAGCAGATCCGGGCCGCTTCGGGCGAGGTCCTTTCCTATACGCAGGACGACGTCAAACACACCGGCTGCGCCATCGAATGCCGCATCAACGCCGAAGACCCGGCAAACAACTTCCGCCCCTGTCCCGGAACGATCACGCGGCTGATCCCGCCCGGCGGGTTCGGCGTCCGGTTCGATTCGCACGCCTATTCGGGCTATACGGTCAGCCCGCACTACGACTCGATGATCGGAAAACTCCTTGTGCATCAGCCGACGCGTCAGCAGGCGATCGAGACGATGCTCCGCGCCCTTTCGGAACTCCGGGTCGAAGGAATCAAGACGTCGGTCCCGATCCAGAAGCGGATTCTGACCAATCCCGATTTCGTCGCCGGCAAGGTTGATACCGGGTTTATCGAACGGATCCTGGCAGAATGAACTTCCGGCTGATCTTCCGCTTTCTGGGAATCGTCGCTTTTTTCATGGCGGGGGGGATGCTCCTGGCGCTCCCCTGGGGGCATTCGCGGTTCGGCGGAGACTGGGTTTTTGAACGCCCGGGCGTGATCGGGCTTATCCTTTCGATATTGACTTCTGTTGCGGTCGGTTCGACATTCCTCTTTATGGGCCGGAAAGCCGACACGACTCTTCTGCGGAAAGAGTCGCTGGCCGTCGTTCCGCTCAGCTGGCTTCTGGCGATTGTTCTGGCCGCTCTGCCGTATCTGTTCAGCGGTACTCAGCGTGCGGCGGGAACGAACATGACGGTCTGCGATGCGCTCTTCGAGGCCTCGTCGGGCCTGACGACCACCGGGGCAACGGTCCTGACCGATTTGGAATCCCCCGACCTGATCCCCCGCACCATCCTCTTCTGGCGGGCGATGACCCACTTTATGGGGGGGTTGGGGATTATGGTCTTCCTGGTCGCCATTCTGGGGTACGGCACCATCGGCAAACGGTTCATGCTGATCGAAACGGGGGGTGTCGGCTCGTCCGGCACATGGGCGCACTACCGGCAGTTCGCGCTGATTCTGGCGACGATTTACATTGTTCTCATTGCCGTCATGGCGGCGGTTCTCTATGCGTTGGGCGTTTCGCCGTTCGACGCGATCTGCCACGCGTTCTCGACTCTGGCGACCGGCGGGTTTAGCACGTTTAACGCCAGTATCGGCCATTTCGCCGCCGAGACGAATCTGAACGCGCCGGTCATCGAGCTGGTGGTGATCCTCTTCATGTTCCTGGGGGGCGTGAATTTCGTCCTTCTCTACTACCTTGTTCTCCGCCGTCCGAAAGTGATGTTCAAAGATCCCGAATGGCGCACCTATCTGGCGATCATCGCGGGGGTCACTCTGGTCGTCTTCGTCAGCGGTCTGATTTTCCACGACTTCGACACCTACGGCACGACCGACAGCCCGCTTCATTCCTCGTCGAAACTGATGCTGCCGTGCGACGCGCTGCGGCAGTCCCTCTTTCAGGTCGTCTCGATCATGACGACTACCGGGTTCGTGACCGACGAGTTCGAGAAGTGGAACGGAATCGCGCTTCTTCTCTTTTTGATGGTCGGCTTTATCGGCGGCTGTGTCGGCGGCACGGCGGGGGGCGCCAAGGTGGCGCGGGTTATGATTTCGGTCAAGACGTTCCGGCTTGAGATAGAAAAAGTCTATCGGCCGAACGTGGTTCGTACGAAGCAGATCGGTTCGCTTCCGCTCGACGACTCGACCCTGTACGGCGTGGTGACCTATCTTTTTTTCATGGTCGTTACGGTCGCGCTGGTCACTCTGCTGGTTCTGATCCTGGAACCGCCGACGCTCTGGACCGAAGGGGGCGAACCGGTCCGTCTGCTCGACCTGTTCAGTTCGACCCTTTCGATGTTCAACAACGTCGGTCCCGGTTTCGGAGTCCTCGGCGCGCGGCAGAACTACAGCTGTCTGACCGAGGTGACCAAGCTGGTCTATTCCTTCGCGATGTACGCCGGCCGACTCGACTTCTATCTGCCCCTCCTGATCTTCTCGCCGAACTTCTGGCGGCGGTGAAGGGGGGAAGGTAAGACCGTTAATCGTCCGTCGTCCGGCGGAGAGTCCGGTTGTTTTTCAAGCGAAACTCTTCCATATAGGCTTCGGCCATTTTAACAATACGTCTCATTTTCAGACCTGGATATTTGTCGCAAAGCCTGTAGAGACAGTCGATGTATTCCTGGCTGTCATGCCGCTGAGCCACATCTTCAACGACGCAAAAAGCGGTGTCGACTTCGTCTTCCGTCGCGTTATCGAGAAACTCTATCGTAAGCGGAAGGTCCTCCGACATCAGATCGGTCAGCCGGGTCCAAAGCGGCGGCTGAAGGAACTCGTTTTGAGGGTCCGCCTCCATCATCTCCTTCTCGATCTCCGCGAACTTCCTTTTGAATTCGTCCATCGTCATC
>ONWH01000131.1 GCA_900321495.1 uncultured Planctomycetota bacterium | reverse complement strand
CTTAAACGGAGGAGCGACTTTGTTTTTGACAACCTTGGCGCGAACCCGCTGACCGATCACGTTTTCGCCGTCTTTGATCTGAGCCACACGGCGGACATCAATCCGGCAGGAGGAGTAGAATTTCAGCGCGCGGCCGCCGGGGGTCGTTTCGGGATTCCCGAACATGACGCCGACCTTTTCACGGATCTGATTGATAAAGATAACCGCGGTTTTGCTCTTCGAAATGGCACCGGTCAGCTTGCGCATCGACTGGCTCATGAGACGCGCCTGAAGACCGACGTGCGAGTCGCCAATGTCTCCCTGGAGTTCTTTTTCCGGAACAAGGGCGGCGACCGAGTCGACGACAATGATATCGACCGCGTTTGTTTTAACGAGCATCTCGGCGATCCGCATCGCCTCTTCGCCGCTTGAAGGCTGACTGACCAGAAGCGATTCGAGATCGACTCCCAGGCGCTTGGCCCAACTTGGGTCGAGGGCGTGTTCGGCATCGATGAACGCGGCGATTCCGCCGGTCTTCTGTGCCTGAGCGACTACATGAAGGGTGAGAGTCGTCTTCCCACTCGATTCGGGTCCGAAGATTTCGATGATCCGGCCTTTGGGGATTCCTCGCCCGCCCAGCGCGATGTCGAGCGAGAGGGAACCTGTGGAAATACCATCGAACTTCGGACTGCTTTCCGTTCCAAGCGCCATAATTGACCCCTCGCCGAAATCCTTTACGATTTGGTCGATGGCCATTTTCAGATTAGGATTGCTATTGACGATTTGATCGATCTTTGTGGACTTGGCCTTTTTCCGGGCGTTCTGACCCGCGTCTTTTTTTGTCATGGGTTCGGTCTCCTTACTTCTTATTTGGAAGGGTCTGCCGTGCCGTACCGCCGAAAGTGGGAGCGGGACGTGTAGCAAATTCACTTTTCGATTTGGGTTTTAACGAGGCTCTCTCCGCAGTAACGTTTGCGGAGAACAGGCTTTTCGATTTTACCGGTCGGGTTGCGCGGAATTTCGGCAAAGATGACTTTACGCGGACGCTTATACCGGGGAAGCCCCTCACAGAACTTGTTCAGTTCATCTTCGGTAAGAGTAAATCCCTCTTTGACCTCAACAATCGCCGCGGCGATTTCACCCAGTCGATCGTGAGGCAGACCGATTACCGCGACGTCTTTAACCGCGTTATGGGCGCGGATGAAGTTTTCGATCTGAACCGGATAGAGATTTTCACCGCCGGTGATGATGACATCCTTTTTACGGTCGACCAGGAAAATAAAGCCGTCTTCGTCCTGCTGGGCCATGTCGCCGGTGTAGAGCCAGCCGTCTTTGAGCGAGGCCTTGGTGGCGGCTTCGTCACGGTAGTAGCAGGTCATGACACCGGGACCTTTGACGATCAATTCGCCGACCTCTCCCTGAGGCGTATCCCGGCCGTCCTCATCAACGATTTTGGCTTCCCAGCCGTAACCCGGAATTCCAATCGCACCGACCTTGTGAATGTTCTCAACCCCCAGATGGACACAGCCTGGACCGATCGATTCGCTCAGCCCGTAGTTGGTATCATACTGGTGGTTCGGGAATTTTTCCTTCCAGCGGCGGATCAGGCTTGGCGGAACCGGCTGCGCGCCGATATGCATCAGACGCCACTGGTCGAGCTTGTAATCGGCCAGATCGATTTCGCCCCGGTCGATGGCATCGAGAATGTCCTGCGCCCACGGCACCAAAAGCCAGACGATGGTGCAGGCTTCGTCGGAGACCGCCTGAATGATCCATCTTGGTTTTACGCCGCGCAGAAGAACCGCCTTGCTTCCGGACAGAAAACTGCCGAACCAGTGCATCTTGGCCCCGGTATGATAGAGCGGAGGGATGCAGAGGAAACAGTCACCCCGCTTTTGGCCGTGGTGGTTCTGCTCAACCTTGCATGACCAGGTCAGACTCATATGGTTGTGAAGGATCGCTTTCGGAAAGCCGGTCGTTCCGGATGAGAAGTAGATCGCCGCATCGTCTTCTTCTGTGAGCGGAATGTTCGGGTTGGTCGGCAGACAGCGAACCATCAGACGCTCGCAGCTTTCAGCGAATGTCGGGCAGGAGTCGCCGACGAAAAACTTGATCCGAACGTGCGGGATGTCGTCGCAGATCGTCTCAACCCGGCCGATAAACTCGGGTCCGAAGATGAGAACGTCCGATTCGGAAAGCTCGAGACAGTATTTGATTTCGTCTGCGGCGTACCGGTAGTTCATCGGTACGGCGACCGCTCCGCTTCGGAGAACCCCGAAATAGATTGGAAGCCATTCGAGGCAATTCATCAGAAGGATTGCGACCTTATTCCCTTTTCCGATCCCGCGGGAGAGGAGAAGGTTGGCAACCTGGTTGGCAGTTTCGTCGAATTCGCGCCAGGTGATTTCACGACGGTGGCGATTCGGAGCGGAATCGCGTTCCACCAGTTCATACTCTTTCCATGTGACGCGGCGCGAAAGCTCTTGGAGTTCCGGGTTGAGTTCGACAAGACAGACTTCGTCGCCGTAGCGGCGAGCGTTTTCGGCCAGGATATCGGTGATCGGCATTCTTTACTCCGAAATTCGGTTGGGGGCGCTTAGGTGAAATATTCGCAAAAGCCCTCTCGGGTGCCGTGCCACAACTGTTACCGGATCGAACCGTTCGAAGAAAGCCAAAGCGCCATAGCCGAGAGCGGTCGGGATGAACAGGCGGCGAAATGATTCCGGAATTATAACCGACAGACCCGTTCCGTGGAAGAGTCTTCGCGGAAAAACTGTGCGCGTTTTGAAGACAAAAGCCCGCCCTCCGAACCCGTTTTGCGCGGGTAAGGGGGCGAACTGTGAGGTCAGGCGATGGCGGAGTAGAGACTCAGCGCCTGATCGCGTATCTCTTTAAGACTCGGTTTTCCCGAACCAAGAACGGGGATCGTTTCGATCGTGTGAAAATCGCTGGCAGCCGGAATCCAAATCTGCGGAATGTTCGCCTCGGTCATTTTCGCACATATCTCGTCGGGCGTTACCCTGGTGCCTGAAAGAAAGACCACCAGACGTTCTCCCTTACGGGGGTCGGGGACCGCAGTGACCGCAACGCGAAGCGTGGCATCGTCATCATCGGAAAGAGGGTCGAGCACCTGAAGCACTTTGTCGATCTCCTCCTCAATGTAGACATGGGGAACCATTTCACCTCCGATTTTCGAGATACGCGAAAGACGGCCGGTGATGACAATGAATCCGTCTTCGTCGATTTTGGCGACGTCACCTGTAGTATACCAGCCGTCGTGGATAACTGAAGCCGTCTGCTCCGGCGCCTTGTAGTATCCCATCATCACCGTCGGTCCCTTGACTTCCATCATTCCCTCAGTGCCCAAGGGGAGTTCTTCTCCCTTTTCGGGATCGGTGATCCGAACCGCAATTCCCGCGAGGGGGGGGCCGACCGTGCCGAGCTTTTCGTACACGTGGTAAGTGTCCTGATGGCGGCATTTCGGGATCGAGGCCGAAAGGACCGGCGAGAGCTCGGTCGCACCGAATCCCTCAACCATTGTCTGGCCGTATTTCTCCTTCCAAGCGTAGGCCAATTCTGCAGGAAGCTTTTCCGCTCCGGCAACCGGAGTATCCAATTCGGCGAAATCCTCTTTCGGACAGCGTTTGATGTAGTTCCGGAAAAATGTAGGTGTTGAAACCAGAACGGTTGCTTTTTCTTCACGGGTCATTTTGCCGATGATCTTCGCGTCGAGCGGACTGAAATGATAGACCGCACCGAACGGGCAGGTCAGGGGGCACCAGACCGATGTCGTGTATCCGAACGAGTGGAAAAAGGGGAGAGGTGCCATGAGACGGTCATTCGGACCGGGGTTAAAGAGTTCGTAGAACTGATGCACATTCGCCGCGATATTATCGAACGAAAGCATCGTCCCTTTCGGCCGACCGGTCGACCCGGACGTGAAAATGATTGTCATCAGATCATTCGGCTTGTACCTAGTGATCCCCAGCTTTCGCTCCAGAATGCAGGTGGGAAGGAGCGAGTCGAACAGACCAAGAAGCTTGGCCGAAAGAGGGACCTGCTTCAGAGCATCTTCGGCCAGGACCCAGTCGGCTTTGAGCTTCATGTTGGGGAACTTGTCGAGAAACTTTTTGCTCGTTAAGACGCGCTTCACGCCGGTCAGTTCACAGCAGTAGTCGAGCGTTTCGTTCGACATGGTGTAGTTGAGATTGATCGGCGTTTTCAGGTCAAGCGAAAACGCAGCGTTGGCGATTACCGCACCGATCGAAGTCGGCAGAAGGAGTCCGACGTTTTTCTCGTCGGCGGGCCAGAGCTTGTGGAAGACCCTGCGGGCGACCAGAATCCGAAGGAGAACCTGACGTGCGCTGAGGCGCATTCCGGTCGAGTCAACCATTTTGATTTCGGTATTCTTTCCACGCAGGTTACGGATCATCTGCCGCGGCGGGATCATATACTGACGGTCGCGCGGGAAACGTTTGGAGTCCATCGAGTCCACACCGAGCTCGACCACTGCGCGATAGAGCTGATAGGCATCACGCGGATGTCGGATCACATCACCAAAAGCGATCGTCAGACGTTTGAAAAGTTTATAGGGAGTTTTTTTGTTGTAAAGGCGTTTGGCGTAACTGAATTTTGTCCCCCAGAGCCCGCCAAGAAAGACCGGTTGGACAGGAACGTCTTCATTCCCTTTTTTCAGGAGTGCAAGAACCCCTGGCTCAAACATTCTGATCTGACCGGTGCGGGAGATCGTCCCCTCGGGGAATATACAGATGGCATCGCCGTTACGGAGCCCTTCCTGCGCTGTGCGGATCATTTTAACGACCGAGCGGGGATTACCGTGTTCAAAGAGAATCGAATTGGTCATCTTGGCGGCCCAGGTTCCGAACCATTTGGGGACATACGCCTGGTCGGCCACAAAACGGATATTTCGACGGAAGCATTTCTGGTAGCAGTAGATGAGAACCGGGTCGAGAAAAGATGCGTGATTTGCCACAAGGAGAAGCCCACCTTTTTTAGGCATTTTCTCTGCGTCAATGACACGAGGGCGGTATACGGCCGTGAGGAAACCACGTACAATCGGTTTCATCAGTGAAAACAGCAATCGTTGCATAATGAACATCCGTCAGAATCTTGATTTTCCCATGCGGGGAAACACTCATCCTCCCGCATGGCGGCTAATATACCAAAGTTTTGGGAATCATTGAATATTAAAAAATTTCCGTTACTCCCATCTTGCCGAAATAGCCTATTTTAAAACGCTGGGTTCCGTCAGGAGTCATTCGCGTTCCCTTCCCATGACTGGAACCCGGCTGAAAGAGCAGGGATTTGGAAGAAGTCGGGACAGAGGTCTTCGGCTTCGAGGTGGAATCCGGGTGCCAGGCGGCCACGTTTCCACTGGGCTTGTGCGAACATCCGCTCGAATTTCGTGATCCACGCCCTGATCTGCGGCAGGTCGACGGTGTTAAGGGAAGAATGACCGGAGAGTTCTTCCTTGACGTGATACAGAAGCTCTTTGCCGAAGAGACCCGATGTGAAGCCGCGTTCGATGATATCGAGTGCCGTGTAGGGCATCAGGTCGGCTTCGTCGGTCTGACCTGTTTCAAGGGGGCGGAGTTCGGCGGTCGGCTGCTGCTGATTGATCAATCGCATCGAGGGGTAGCTGACGCGGAACGGGCGCTCGCCAAGTCCGTCCTCGGAAAGGAGGGGGGGGGAGATTATCGGTCCGGTTACTTCCAGCCATTCGAGCCACCGGCGGAGAAACGCCTTGCTGATGCCGGCAATTGGCGAGATGGATCCGCAAGTGTCGCCATCCATAGTGGCGTATCCGCATGCCGCCTCGCTCCGGTTTCCGGTCGACAGAAGGAGCCCCCCCCCTACATTGGCCAGGAGCCACGCGGCAGGACCGCGTGCACGCGCCTGGATATTCTGCATTGCCAAATCATCTGTCTGCCAGGAAAGGGGGCGTGCGAGTGCCTGCGAGGCGAGCTCAAGGTACTCCTGAACCACACCTTCGATATCGAACTCGGAGTGAACAGCACCGACTTCATCGGCAACGGCTTTTGCCGCTTCGCGTGTGATAGAACTGTTGTTTGCCGTCTGTTGGTAGACTGTAGTGAGGAGTGCGGAAACTACCGACTGCGGCGTAACCTCCCCCGGATGGAGTTTGCACAATTCAGCGATCTTATCAATGTAGGAGATACTGTCGAGGAAATGCTTTTTCCCCAGGGAAGTGAATCCAAACCAGACCATCAGCGAGACGAGCGCCGCGATGCTTGCCGAGTCGGCGCCTCCGCTGAGCGAAAGGACAAAACCGCGCGAACGGCTTTTGCGCAGATAGTCGTAAAGGCCGATTGCGACCGCACGGGGAAACTCTTCAAATGGAAGATTTTCGGACTTTTCCCAATTTTCAAGGGGAGGGATATCTGAGTCGGACTCGCGGTAGAAGCCCAATGGAGCATAGCGGCGCTGACTGTGCCAGCCCCAGTCGAAGGTGTCAGGATAGACTATGGTTGATTCGGTTGCCGTGAGCGGCGGCTTCTTTCCCTGACGGATCTGATCGAGGTCAAGAACCGCAGTCAGATGGGAGACTTCCTGATAGGAGAAACGGCGTTCGAGCGCCAGAAGACGGCCGGTCTCGGCAATCGCCGATTCCCCGTCGTAGATGATCCGCCCCGATTCGTTCCCCGAAAGGTTGGCGAAGAGAACAGCGCAGTTCCCCCTTTCTGAACGGAGGCGGAGCGCCTCGCGCCGCCGAGGGGCTTTTTCGAGTTCGAACGGGTCGGCGCCGGGTATGAGGAGCAGGTCGGTTTTTTCAGCAGTTTTCTCCGGTGCAAACGGGTCAAAAATGACGCCGAGTCGCAGACCGGAGATATCGAAAATAAAATCACCGACCGGAATGTCAATTCCATCCGCGCGGATTGTCGTTTTGGTTCCTTCTTTCCAAGAGGAGAACCAGCGGAGGAGGTCTTTCGGGACGTGCCGATCGCAGACAAAACCGAGGGGGGTTCCATCGACCGCGACGAGTGCCGCGCGGTAGAGGTTTTCCCCAACCACCAGGGGGAGAGAGATGACCGCAACGATCGACCGGGTCTCGGGAAGGAGACGGAGCGTTTCGGAAAGGACGCGATTCTGAAGCCAGGGGGCGGTGAAGAGATCGCCGACATGCCCTGACAAAGGAAATTCCGGGAAAAGGACACATTTTGCCTTCGGCGGAGGGGAGGAAGGAAGATCGCGGTCGTGAACGAATCGAAAAGTTTCGAGAACCTTCCTTCTGTTGCCGGGCAGATCAAGGGGGGTGATGTTGAGGGAGACGGTCAGGACATCAATCTTTTTCATCGTTTATCTCTCCGCCGGGGAATGTCGTTCACATGTACTGCTGGATATCGAAATGGAGAAAGAATCGTCTCCAAGATTTTTTAGCCGTATAGGTCCAGCTTTGCACAGCAGACGCGGGTTGGCGTAACGACATAGTCAAGCGGGCGGTCATGCGGCTCAGTCGGCACCGTTTCGATGATTTGTTCATCAAAACAGACTCCGGCGAGCGGAACACCACTGCGCAATGTCGTGACAAAACGGTCGTAATAGCCTTTCCCGCGTCCAAGGCGCCGACATGCCGTGTCGAAACCAAGCCCCGGCATGATCACCAGGTCAAGCTGTTGCGGCTCAATGAGGAATTCCGACCGAAGCCGGAACGATTCTTTCGGCTCCTGAATTCCGAATGCACCGGGAGCCAGACGTTCGAAGCAAATCTTCCTGAAATCGTCCTGTCCCTCCACCTCATCCGATGATGCAAGTCGAAAGAGACGGAGCCGGTTTCCATCGCACCAGGGAATAACGACACGGCGGGCCGGATGGTTCAGCAGGGGGACAAAAAACGGGGTTATCGGGAATTCGCACGGCAGCTCAATATAGAGCATGATCATTTTTGCTGTGCGCAGAGGGGGGATTGTGACAAGGTTTTCAAGGGCGGCAAGCGAAAGACTCCGAATTTCATCGGGGGAAGATTGGGTGAATTTTTCACGAAGGGCAGATTTGAGAATCTTGCGAAGCTCGTCTTTTTGTATCACGTCTTTCCCCCTGGAGTCGCTGTCCGTCCCGATTCCCCCTCTAACAACTCCTAATTATACGGGGAGACTCTGATCGGACAAGGGCTTTTTGCCGGGAGTATTTTTCACTCCTCACCCCCCTTGAAAAAACTGGTTCCGGTGGTAGACTGGGGTGTGATTAAATATTCCCGGTAGCGTGCGGCATATCTGTCTCGCGCTTCCCTTACCGTTTGTAAGTGACGTTTTAAGGATTATTGTAATGTCCAGACCTCCGGCATTCAAAAAGAACAGAATCAACAAGAAACGGGCTAAGAACAAGGTCAAAGCCAAGAAAAAGGACCCCCTTTTCGTTGACGGTGCTCGTCCGCGCCCCATGTTCATTGACTACAAGGACGTTGAGCTCCTCAAGAAGCTGACCAGCCGTCAGGGTAAAATTATCAGCCGCCGCAAGACGGGTTGTACCGCCGTCAGTCAGCACGCGGTTGCCGCAGCGATCAAACGCGCCCGGTTTATGGCTCTGATGTCCTACGTCGGGGAATAATTTCCTTCGGAACCAGAACGGTTCCGGCAGACGTTAAAAGTAAATTGGTTTTGCGGTTTTTGCCGAAGCGCTGTTAAGTCGGAGACGGTTAATCCCCTTTTTTCCGATTTATCTTAAGCGGTGCGGTGAAAATCGCAAAACCTTTTGTTCGTTTAATATCCTCCCTTTATCCGAAGGAAAATGTCATGATTGTTGACCGGGCGTCTGAAAAGGCCGATGTCCTTATCGAGGCAATGAAGTGGATCCGCGAACACCGCGGCAAGATCACCGTCATTAAACTCGGCGGGAGCCTGATGGAAGATAAAACCGCGATGATGCATCTTCTCCTTGATGTCGTCTTTATGGAGACGGTCGGGATGAAGCCTGTTGTGGTGCATGGAGGGGGGAATGCGATCAGTGCGGCGATGAAGGCCGAAGGACTCGAGCCCCGTTTTGTTCAGGGACGCCGGTTTACCGACGAACGCCTTTTGGCGATCGTCCGCCGGGTTCTCGCCTCGGAAATCAGCAACAGTCTGGCGTCAGAAATCAGAAAGTATGGCGGCGAGGCGAAGGTTCTTTCCGACTGCGAAGGGACGAATGTCCTCTATGGTGAGAAGATATTCCTGACCGACGAAAAGGGTGAGAAAATCGATCTCGGTTCGGTCGGCACGGTGACCCGTGTCGATGTCGATACGATTCGCGCCTGCTGCGACCAGGGGGTAATTCCGATCATCCCGTCCTTCACACTGACGGACGACGGGTCGGGACGCGGGCTCAACGTCAACGCTGATACCGCTGCGACGGAAGTCGCCAAAGAACTGAAGGCAGAAAAGCTTGTTTATGTCAGTGAAGTGAACGGTGTCCGAACCGACCCGAACGATCCCGACTCGATGATCGATTCTCTTACGGCCGATGAAGCCAAAGCCCTGCTGGCGTCCGGTGCCATTGTCGGAGGGATGATTCCGAAAATTCAGGCGTGCCTGGAGACGATTGAGCGGGGGGTTGAAAAGATTCACATCATCAACGGTCGGCTGCGTCATTCCCTCCTGCTCGAAATCTTTACCAGCCAGGGGGTTGGTACCCAGATTATCGAAAATTGAAAACTTAAACGTCAGGTCCGTATTTACAGTTTTATTCCTTTTAGACGGTGGAGGTGTTGTCGCTATGTCTCTCAATTTCCAGGAAACACTTTCCCTTTTTGACCGGTACGTCATACCTAACTACAAGCGATATCCCGTTTCACTGGTCCGCGGCGAGGGACCCTATGTTTGGGATTCGGAAGGGAACCGCTACATCGACTTCTTTCCCGGCTGGGGATGCAACCTT
>ONWH01000216.1 GCA_900321495.1 uncultured Planctomycetota bacterium | reverse complement strand
GCGCCCCGACAGGTTTACCCCTATCCCTACGGATACGCTTATCCGCAACAGCACCAACACCAGTACCAGCCCTACAATAATAGAGGCGGCCGACCGGTGACCTTCCAGGAATATTTCGGATTTGACGGAATTCCGTTCAACGGGAGCCACATCCAGGCGTTCCGCCGTTACCATGGCCGCGGCTTCTGATTGACGAAAAGAGCCTTTCGGAAAGGAATTTTCTGCCGGACGTCGATTTTTCGACGTCCGTTTTTTATCGCCGGAACCATTCCCTCATCGTCGATAAAACCTTAACCAGTTCGTCTTCCGTGATAACATATGGAACCATCGCGTAGAGATACTTTAAAAAAGGACGGCTGAAGACCCCGCGCTCATACGCGAATTGCTGGTACCCTTTGAGAGTCGCCGGATCGAAGACCTCGACGCAAACGCACCCACCCATGATCCGAACCTCTTTGACCCTTGGGTCGGAGAATCCTTCCATTTCCCGTCGGGTGACCTCCTCGATCCGTTTAATCTTCGCCATATAGTCCTCCCGCTCGAACAATTCGATCGACTTGAGCGCCGCGCGGCAGGCCAGGGCGTTCCCCATAAAAGTCGGCCCGTGCATCAGTGCGTGGGACGGATCGTCGTCGTAAAAGCCTTCGTAGACTTTTCTGTTAGCCACCGTCACGGCGTGCCCAATATATCCTCCGGTCAGCGCTTTCCCGAGAACGATGATGTCGGGGAGAACCAGATCGGCAACAAACCGATTCCCGGTTCGTCCCAAACCGGTAGCTACCTCATCGAAAATGAGGAGAACGTCGTACCGATCGCAGAGTTCTCTGGCACGCCTCAGAAACGAAACGTCGTACATTCTCATCCCGCCTGCCCCCTGTAAAAGGGGTTCAACAATAAAACTGTTCAGTCGTTCCCCGTAGGCGGCGAACGCCTTTTCGAGCGCATCGATTTCGGTCGGAATGTGAATGATGTTCCGATTCTTTCCGTACGCTTCCAGGACAAAATGATAATCCTCGTCGTCCCCGACTTCCATCGCCTTAAACGTATCGCCATGATAAGCGTGTTCAAGTGCCAAAATCATGGTACGCACATCCTCCGACTGATTCATTTCGTCGAAACTGCCGCCATGATGTGCGCCGTCGAGAGCCAGAACCAACCGACGCCCCTTCTTTGAACGGTTCATATAATACTGTAAAGCCATCTTCAGCGCGACCTCGACCGCAACGCTCCCTGAATCCGAAAAGAAGGAATAATTCAGATCTCCCGGCAGCCACGCCTGCAACTTGTCGGAAAGATCTTCCGCCGCCTGATGTGTCAACCCTCCGAGCATGACATGAGAAAATTTCTCGACCTGGGCGGCAATAGCTCGGTTCATTTCCGGGTTTTTATATCCGTGAATCACACACCACCAGGACGAGATCGAGTCGATCAGCTTCTTCTCTTCGGTATAAAGATAAACCCCTTCGGCATCGATGATTTTAAAGGGAGGTGTCATCGTCTTCATCTGAGCGTAGGGATACCATATCATTCGGTCTCTCCAATCTCTTCAAACAGCGCTTTGACTCTTTCAATCGGAATGCCGAGTTCCGTATCGTCGGGGCAGATCGTCCCAACCACGCGAATCCCGGTCATCCGCTCACACATCAACAAATTATCCTCATGGAGTTTGTTTCCCGGCTCGAAACGGTTCAAAAGAATCCCTTTTACGGGAAGGCGGTGCGTTCTCATGTACTCGATCGTCAGAACTACCGCGTTGATCGTTCCGAGTCCGGCATCGGCGACCACGAGCGAGCACAAACGCCGAGATCGTACAAAATCCGCCAGACCGATTTTTCTATCGTCCCAACGAAGAGGACAGAGAATTCCGCCGGACCCTTCGGCGACCACCCAGTCGTACTGATCACAAAGCGCGTCGAAATGACGGAGTACGTTTTCCAGATCGACGGGATTTCCCTCGATCTTCGCGGCCAGATGAGGCGAGACCGCGGTTTCGTAGACATAGGGACACATTGACTCAAGCGGCTGTGAAACCGGCGAAACCCTCTTAACCCAAACGGCGTCTCCGGGAAGGAGATTTCCCTCACTATCACGGGAATTACCGCTCATAGCGGCCTTAAAATACCCGGCGTTCATACCGGCCTCGGACAATTTTCTCAGGAGAAGACCCGCCGCGTAGGTCTTCCCAACATC
>ONWH01000141.1 GCA_900321495.1 uncultured Planctomycetota bacterium | reverse complement strand
CCGGAACGTCTCGGCACGGTATTCGAGGGTCGCCAGGTCGGTCGTCGCGTAGAGGTACGCGCCGTCCTTTTTGCGGATCAGCATCGGGACCTCTTCCCCTTCCAGGAAGATGCAGAGCGCTCCCTGGCTTTCGCGCGCCTGGCCGCCGGCGCTCAGCTTTTCGGTCAGAGGGCCGAGCCGGTCGTTATAGAAGCTCTCGCCGAGCGTGTAATCGAACTCGACGCCGAGCCGTTTGTAGACGCGGTTGATTTCGTCCTGGCAGTTCGGCAGGAACGATTCCCAAAGCCGCCGGTTTTCCGGGTCGCCGTGATGAAGTTTCGAGGTCTCGCCGAGGACTTCGGTCATGACCGCCGGGTCGGCGTCGGCCTTCTGGCGGACCAGGCGGTAGAGCCGGGCGAGCTCTTCGACCGGATTCTTTTCGTAGGCGTCCTTGTCGAGGTAATGGCGCCAGCCGTAGATGATCATGCCGAACTGGGTGCCCCAGTCGCCGATATGGTTGTCCGAGACGACGTTGTGTCCGGCGAACCGGAGAATCTTGTTCAGCGCGTTGCCGATCATCGTCGAACGGATATGCCCGACGTGCATCGGTTTGGCGACGTTCGGCGCGCTGTAATCGAGTACATAGGTGCGGGGCGACTCGACTTTTGCGACACCGAGCCGTCCGTCGGCGAATGTGTCGAGAAGCGCCTTTTCGAGCGTTTCGTCTTTAAAGCGCAGATTGATAAAACCCGGTCCGGCGACTTCGGGCGTTTCCAGAATGTCGTCCCAGCGAAGCTTTCCGATAATCAGCGCGGCGGTCTCGCGCGGGTTCTTCCCGAGTTTTTTGGCCAGCGGCATCGCCATGTTCGCCTGGTAGTCACCGAATTTCGGGTTCTGGCTGACACGGATCTGTTCCAAGTATTCGGCGGGATTTTCGGCAATGCCGCCGAGCGCTTCGGCGAATCGGGATTTCAGCAGTTCTAAGGGGTTCATTGAACTTGGTTCTTTCTAACGGTACGCGGCTTACCGGAGAGGCGGCTGACTCATCAGGTAGAGGAACGCTTCCTGGACGCGGGCGTTCTGTTCGGGCGTGACCTCCAAAATATACTGATGCGTCCCTTCGGGATCTTCGGCGAACGGCGTCACATTGTCGCCGTTCACACGCGCTTTTCCCCGTTCCGACAGGTTGAAATACCCCTCGTCGGGCCGGATCGCCAAAAGGACGCTGGTGACGTCGAACGTCGGTTGGCCGCCGTCCCAACCTTCGCGGTAAAGAATGAACGTCCGCATGAGCGGATGGTCGGGATCGGCACAGAAGGCGCTGTCCATCTGCCGCCGGTCGATCTGGATCATCTCGCCGATTTCAAAGCCGCTCAGCCAGATCGGGGTCGGCCATTCGGCCATCAGCTTGCGTGCGGCGTCAACGTCGTTCATCACGTTGAACTCGTTCTGGTACCGGCCGTTGAACGCGCCGAACATGGTCGAAAGGAGGCGGACCTTCTGCTTGACCAGGTCGATGCCGGATAGCGGCGAAATGCCGTCGGCGGGAGAATCGAGGAGCTGGGCCAGATTCGTCGAGAACCCGACCTGGATCATCACCACCGAATGATCTTCGGCGGCCGCCAGGCATTTGCGGATCAGCGGAACCGCCGGTTCCGGTGTGACGGCCGGCTTTTCAAAGAGGGGCGAACCGTCCTCTTTTTTCAGACCGAAAATGGCGGCCAGGTATTTGCCGTCCTCCGGGGTTCGCTCTTCACCGGTGATCCCGATCGGAATGTCGGGATGCCCCATGTAGGTGTTGAACATCTTGATATAGGGCGCGGCGCTGGGCGAAGTTTTGGTGAGCGTGACGGCCAGCAGGTCGCATTCCCCGCGGTCGACGAACGCGTTGAGAATCGCCAGCGCCATGGCGTCGTCGGCATCGTTCCCCATGTCTGTGTCGAAGATGACCGGTATCGGCGCGGCGCCCATCGCCAGCGGCGCGGCGAGGAGCAGCCCGAAAAGGATCAGTGTCTGAAGAAACTTCGGCATTCTTTTACTCCGTCTTTCTTGTCCTGTTGCGGAACGGTCCGGGTACGGCACCCGGACTCTGACATTCTACTTTCCCATCCCCAAAGAGCAAGCCCCGAACCGCAGTTCGGGAACTGTTCTCCGCGGTTGACGATGCCGGAATAGACACGACCCCGGCTTCCGCGGGGGCGCATCACCGTCTTATTTGTAGATCTCGTTCCACAGACCGCTCAGGTCGACGTCGGCTGGGGTGCCGGTAAAGACGACCGTGCGGTAGACGGCGTCCATCGTCTCCCCCTTTTTGTACCTGAAACCTTCGTCGACGAAGTTGAACGGCATCGGCGAGATGTTCCCGTAGTCGCGGACGAACCAGGGGCAGTTCGGCCACGGGGCCGGCGGGCAGAGAACCGCAACCCCTTCGGTGATTTCGGGATTGAACCGGCGCTGACCGTAGAAAGCTACCCATTTGGCCGGTTTGCCGAAGAGGTTCGCTTCGCCTTCGATTCCTCCGTCGCTGACGACGTGGCCGCCGCAGATTGGGGCGAGGTCGTTTTCGACGCGGACGCCGAAAAAGCCGTGATTCGTCTTTTCGATTCTGAGGTCGGTCAGCGCCTCGAAATGGAAAAACGCGTCGAGGATGTAGTAGTCGTCACACCGCCAGTCGATCAGATAGCGGCGCGTGTCGCGGACGATCGGATCTTGCTGCGGCTTGCGCCAGAGGCAGACGTCGGACCATTCGACCTGCGTCTTTTCGGCGCGCAGGAGTTTCGGGTCGGTACTGACGACCTGTCCGTCCCGATTGCCCGACTGCCAGTAGTTCCCGCCGTTGAGACGGTCGACCCCCAGAAAGACCGAACGGTGATGCGGCCACGGCTGCGCCGACTCGGCGGTGACCGAAACGCGCGAGGCGGGCCCGATCAGCGGATAGAGATAGGGGTATTTCTGGTTCGGATCGGTTCGGTAGACGGTCAGCACCTGGTTGTCTTTGCGGACCCAGAGGTTCTTGTCGGCATAGTCCGGGAAGTAGGTCGAAAGGTGCTCGACCGGGGCGTCGCCGTGGTCGGGATACGGCGCTCCCTCTTTTCCGGGATGAAGCGCCTCGCGTGCCGAAAGGGGCGCCGAACCGAACTGAGCCGAAAGACCGGTAAACGCCGCGGCCGCCGCCGCGGTTTTGAAGAAATGACGTCGCTGCATTGATGCCGCTCCTTTGCTTGTTTGACGGGAGATGGTGAACTGAATCTCTTACAACCCCCCGATTATACTCTCCGGCGCGCGGAAAAACAATCAACGGTCCGATTTCCGGTTATTCCGGTTAAACAGTCTGCACAATTTAAACGAAATGGGAAGTCTGCGTTTAGTTTAAATCCGAAATTCTCCGGAAAAAACGGGGGAATTCAGGTCCTCAAATGAGATTGTGACCTAGATTACTATTGCCGCCGCGGAGGGGGGCAGATGTGTTACCGCGGCACCATTCGAAAAATCAATACACCGCCGACGGCGGAGAGAAGTGCCGTAATGAGTCCTTTCGGATTGAGTTCTCCTCGCAATTATTCCGTTCCGAACGCGAAAAGCAGCTTTGCCTCACTCAGCCGGGAAGAGATCGAAACGCATATCGCGATCGGCCGGTACGGTTCGTTTCAGCTGACCGATGCCATCCGTCCTTCGTACGATCTGCGGATCCGGCCCGAAGAGGGGTATGACCGGCGCCTCTGGCGCGCGTCGAACGGACGCGCATCGATCCCCCTCCTGACCTCGATGGTCTCGCGCGAGAAGCTTTCGGATCTCTTTTTCGATCTGCTCGGCGGACTCGGCTCGATGGTCGACGTGGTTCTCGAATCGAGTCACGCGCGACGCAGCGGGCATTCCGATTACACGCGTGATGAGATCGATCTGCCGATCCTGATGAGCTGTCTGTATGATTTTGAGGACCTCCTGCTTAACGACGGGTATTTCGGAATCGCTGTGATCGATCCGGGACGGCAGGTAGAGGTCCGGTTTGATGAGCATAAGTCGATTTCCGTCTTCGGCCGCGATATCGACGCTTTCGAAGAGATATTCCGCGCCTACCGCATTCCGCGCCGCGACCGGATGCGTCTCCTTTCGGAAGACGAGCATCTGCACGCCTCGGCATCAGGGTTCCGCGGGCAGTTCGAAATGCTCCGCGCGCGCCTGGGGATCGACGAGGGGTTCTGTTAACTGCGTTTTCTCTTCCCCTCCTTATCCGCGCCGGCGGAATGGTCTTTTCAATTTTTCGGGATAGAATTAAACTCTGATAAATGGTATAGTAAGAAGCAGGAGGGGTATTGTGCCCGGCCGGGCTCCGTCTCCGGCCGGTTAAAGTGCCCGTCGCACGGCGTTTTGCCGGCTGCGAAAATAATCGAATACGATTGTCCCCAAATCTCGCCGGGGCAGGAGTTTCCCCGGGCCAACCAAAGGAGAACTGAAGGAGTGACGATGATGAAACGTTTGAATCTCGGAATCGGCGTGCTGCTGATGCTTTTTGCCTGTTCGGCTTTTGCCCAGACAAAAACGGACCAGTTCTTTCCGGATTCGACCAAAGGGTATGTCGCCGTCAGTAACGTGAACGAACTGCGTGCCCACTGGCGCCAGACAGCGCTGGGGCAGGTTCTCCTTTCCGATTCGTTCCGGGATTTCCGTGAATCGATCCTTTCCGGCATCGAAAAAGCGTGGACCGGGCGCGTCGGGATGAGTATCCGCGATACGCTCGACCTGGCTTCCGGGGAAGCCGCATTCGGGTTTGTCGCCAATCCGGGGCAGATCCCGGGTTTTGTCGTGGCGATTGACGTCACCGATAAGAAAAAAGAGGTCGACGACTTCCTTTCGCGCATGATTCGCCAGGCGTTTGAAAAGAAAACCGGAACGAGCAAAAAAGAGACCCTCAAGATCGGCAGCCGTTCGGTTCCGATGACCGTTATGGTCTTTCCGCCCGACAGCACCTATCCGGCCCAGCGGACCGCCTACTATGTGCTGACCGACCACTACCTGATCGCCGCCGACCAGAAAGAGCTGATTCAGCAGATCCTCAGCGGCCCGAAACCCCTCGCTTCACACAAGGCGTATTCAACGGCGATTCAGCGCTGCGTCGCCGATTTCCCCACCGCGCATGAACCGCAGATCCGCTTCTTCGTTCAGCCGCTCGAACTGGGGAAGGCGATCACGCTGCTGGCGCAGTCGGGGCCGCGGTCTCAGCCGAAACAGGACAGTTCCGGCGAGACGCCGTTCGATATCCTTGCCAATCACGGCCTGGGCGCGATCGAAGGGGTCGGCGGGACGGTCGATTTCGCCTCCGACGACATGGAGTTTGTTACACGCACGAAAGTCTACGCGCCCGCCGGACTGCGCGGCACGAATATGCTCACCTTCATCGACGACCTGAAACTGGTCGCGCCTGACTGGGTGGAAGGGGATGTCAACTCGGCGACTGTCGTCAACATTGACCTTCTGAACCTCTTTAACCGGATCGGTCCGCTGTTCGACGATTTCGTCAAGACCGAAAACCTGTGGGAAGACACCCTGAAAGGCCTGGAAGAGGACGAAGGGGGACCGCGCGTCAATCTCAAGACCCAGCTGGTCGGGAACCTGGGTTCGCAGATCACAACGTTCCGCCGCACACATGACGGGAAGGAAGCGTTCGTCGGCGGGATCCAGGTCAAGCCGGGGAAGGACGCGGTGATCGCCGAAGTCTTCCATCGGATGTTCGATACCGACGCCGATTTCCAGCAGATCCCCTACGGGTCCGGGACGATCTGGTACTACGCGCCGCAGCCGAAACGCCAGGCGCGTTCGCGCCGCGGCCAGCCG
The DNA here is from genome assembly GCA_900321495.1 of uncultured Planctomycetota bacterium. Classification (GTDB taxonomy): domain Bacteria; phylum Planctomycetota; class Planctomycetia; order Pirellulales; family Thermoguttaceae; genus RUG695. Next base: position 455 of record ONWH01000141.1, on the reverse strand, counting down.
GCCGCACAGTCGGCTGCGCAGCCGGCGTTTGTCAGGAACGCGTTCTACGTCGGGGACGGGAACATCTTCTTCGCGACCGATATCGATTCGCTGAAAGAGACGATCGAAAACAAACGGAACGGAAGCGTTGCGCCTCTGAGCGAGTCGCCAAAGTATAAGGCCGTTTCGTCTTACATTCAGAAGTTCAGCGGGACGGGGCACAGTTTCCAGTTCTATTCGTCGAACCACGCCGGTCTTCGGACGAACTACAACCTGTTCCGGACCGGGAAGCTCCTCGAAGGGGACACGCTTCTTTCGCGGATCCTTCAGCGGGTCTATCCTGACAAGAACATGAAGCTTCCGATCCTGGAGAACGGGTCGAAGCTTCCGCCGTTCGAGTCGTTCGAAAGCCAGATGGGCGCGACAGGCGCGTTCGGCAAGAACGAGTCCGACGGTTTCTTTCTCAAGAGTTTCGG
>ONWH01000083.1 GCA_900321495.1 uncultured Planctomycetota bacterium | reverse complement strand
TCATCGTTATCGGCCAGGACCGAGTCGGTCAGGGCGTGGTAGTAATAGATGCCGCCGCCGAACTGCTCATAGGCCGCGCCGGCAATCGTGTTGCCGCTCACAACGGAGTAGGAAATCGTGGTCCCGATCCCTTCGGTGCAGATGCCGCCGCCGAACCCGTGTCCGTAGCCGTAGGCGCCGCCTTCCTGGTAACTGGTTGCGGTCAGCGTATTCCCCGAAACTTCCGAATTGCTCAGGTCGAGCGTGGAACGGTATCCGATGTAGATGCCGCCCCCCTTCAGTGTGTTGTCGACATCGTACTCACCCTTCTGAACCACCGTGTTTTCAAGCACCTTCACGTTGCTGAGCACCGCGGTGCTGTTGTTCAGCACGGCGATCCCGCCGCCGCCGGCCCTTCGGTTGGTCGCATCAACGTAGAATGTGTTTCCGGAAATCGTCGAATTCGAAAGGGTCAGGTTGACGTTCTCGTTCGCCAGGACCCCGGCGCCGCCGGTCCCCTTGGAAAGGATATTGGCCTCGCCCGAAAGATTCTGAGAACTACCGCCCGGATTGCCGACCGCAGTAACAACGCAGGTTGCCTCGCCGCCGGTAAAGTTCAGACCGTCGATCGTAACGTCCACATAATATTCATCGTCAAACTGGTGGGGCGAAAGCTGTTCTTCCAAACTGCCGATGACCCGATAACACCCTTCAATATCCGTCCGGTAGTTGACCGTTCTCATGTAAAGGGCGCGGTCGGTTCCGGCGGCGTCGATCGTGATGTTGCCGCCGGCGATGTTCACATCGGACGTGATGCCAAGCGCCCCGTATGCCAGGGTAATCGTTCCGTCGGCAAGCCCGTCGGCGAAAGTGATCGTCGGAGTTCCGGCGAACGAGCCGATCGCGGCATAGGCGATCGCTTCGCGCAGCGACACCGCGCCGTCGGCCGAATCGATCGAATCTTCGAGCGTGGTGACGACGAGCGAAGCATCGGAGTATCCCGCGCCGGTATAGGCCGTCGGATTGGCGCCGATTCCGGCATACGCCGCCAGACTGTCCGAATTGATCGTCAGATCGAGCGAGTCGGCGTTGACGAGATTCCCTTCGGCGTCAAAGACCGGCGCCTGCGTGAAAAAGTCCCCTTTCAGACCGACAATCGAGTTGGTTGTCGAAACCTTGGTCCAGAAATCGTCTTTACGGTTGAACGCCCAGCGCTGAACGCCGTTCCCGTGCAGGACGCGGTTGTAAATGTCGTGGAAGTCGGCGATGGAGGAATCGGTCCCGTAGTTATACGCGACAATGGAGTCGGTAATCTGCGTATCGGGGACGTAGAACTTGAGATTCCAGAAATACGGGTTGTCCGGCTGGTAGTCGGTACCGGACGGATCGACCGCGCTGTTGCTGGTAACGTCGAGGTGGCTCACATTGACGATCGCCCCGCCAATCGGCGAGGAGTTTCCGGCCACAGTGCAGTGGGTCAGCGCTACCGTTCCGCCCATGTTGTAGATAACTGAACCGAATTCCTTTGACCGGTTGCCGTAGAACACGCAGTTTTCGGCGGTAAGCTTCGCAACGCCGCCTTTCGTGCTGTTCACTCCGTCAAGCTGAGCGAACCCGCCGTACCAGGCCGTGTTGTTGTAGACGGAGCAGTTGTGCATTTCGAGCACTCCGTAGACCTTGAACGCGCCGCCGAAATAAGCATTAGTTCCGCCGGAATAAGAATCGACACTGTTGCCGTAGATATTGCAGTTATTCAGTATAACCGTATTGGCTTCGTTCACGGTACCGACGCCGCCGAAGGAACTGCCGGTGCTGAAACCGCCGGTCAGATTGATGCCGGTCAGTGTGCAGCCGTAGGAGAACTGAAAAAGACGGTTCTCTCCCTGGCCGTCGATGGTAACCTGTCCTCCGCCGTCAATGGTGACTTCGCGTCTCATCTGAATCGGAGTGCTGCCCACGGTGATGGTTCCTCCCTGACTGAAGGTAATCACATCCCCTTTTTTGGCGTTTCTGATCGCGTTGTTGAGTGCGGTGACTGTCAGCTCATCTACGACGATCTCCGCCCCAGTCTGCGCAGGAGCCGCCGCGTCAACGGCGGCGGATTCACTTCCTGCGGTGACCGCCAGAAGCATCCGATCCTCGAGACTTTCCAAACGAAGGGAACGTTCACGAATCTTTCTCATCATGAAACTCCTTAAAAACAAAAAATAAATCGGTTGATCGAAAAACTCAGACTGTGATTCCGGAAAACTCCGGGGAACTAAAAGCTTCGGCACTCTTCTCGATCGCCGCCTGACAGCGGCAATGTTACCTCCTTTCCGAGTACCCAATACGTGAGATTCTTTCGTTTCCGACACCCGACGGCTGGCTTCCGTCCACTCAAGCCGGATTGACAAAATCGCAGTATCTTTCCGGTTCTCCTTATGGCGTAGAAAAGGGAACCGCGGAAAAAAACGGGCTGCCGAAAAGGCGCCCGTTGTGTCAACTGTCAGAGTGACTTGCTCTCGCCCCCGTTGGTTGTTCCCATGGCTCCCCAGACCCCGTAGCGGGAACGCCCGGTCACGGTCGGCATATAGTCGAGTCCTCCATCCTCTTCTCCTTCGCCGGTATCGACATTATTGGTAATAAAGCGCACCGAACCGTCCAGCATCGAGGCGTTTACACCGCCGGAATGGTTGCTGCGCGCTCCGCCGACAATCGAACTGGCGTTGGCAAAAATCGTCGAACAGAAGACCTTGGAGTTCGGAGGAAGGATCGTTGTAAAACCGGAGAAAAGCGGATTGCCGGCATACCAGATCTTTCCGCGGTAGGTCCCCTGATGACCGTACCCGCTGATTCCGCGGGACGCGTCGTTGGGGTCAACCATGTTAAGACAATGAGAAGGTTTGGCGGTGTTGCCCATGATCTGGGGGGTGATCTTCAGGTTCTTGGCCGCGTCCCCCTGACCTTCGGCCCAAGGGGCCTCGCCGGAAATGAACTCACAAAAGGCAAGCGTGTTCGACGTTCCGTCTTTGACACCGGAAAATGTCTGCCAGTAATGCGAACCAAACGGCGCCCGGCGGGCAACTCCGCCGTTCTTTCCATCGGCCGTCGGCGGGGTTTTCCACGCCTTGTTCGTACCGGCGGCCCCCTGATTCATCCCGTCGCCGTAGGCATCGCCGTAACAAAATGCGTAGGAGGTCGGCGCGACGCTTCCCTCCTCTTCGGTGCCGTAGGCGGTGGCAAGGATTTTTCCTTCGGCATAGAGCTCGGCCTTCCCTGCCAGCGGATCGGACGGACAGCCGAGCATCGTCATCGCGGCACCGTTCATTCCCCAGTGCGGAAAGGGACAGTCCTGACAGCCGGGATAGATGTAGGTGGCGTCTTCACCGAACGGCATGACAATGAGCATGTTGACAACACCGTTCTCTTTGACCTTTGTCGCGGTTTCAACGAACTGGTCCCAAATCTGCTGCTGTTCCATGAACGGCATTAGCATGACAAGGCCGCTGACACACCCGACGTTCCCAGCATCTCCTGTATTGCCGTAACTCGGATTGGGGCCATATCCGCCGAAAGCGGTGTTCGCCGCTGGAAATGCTTCATGGGTATCGGCATAACCGTGAACCGCCAGGGCGAGCTGTTTAAGATTGTTCGAACATTTCATTCGGCGGGCGGCTTCACGCGCCGCCTGAACTGCAGGCAAAAGCAGACCGATCAGAATTCCGATGATCGCAATGACCACTAGGAGCTCAACCAGCGTAAAGCCGCTCTTTTTCTCAAAGGAGACCGCCGCCATAACAATTCTCCAAACTACAGAACGATTCGAGACTTTCAGAATACTTTCAGATATAGGGAAAGCGACAGCTCCTGACCGCGTTCAGACCGTACCGCTTTGGGTAATGCCAAACCGCCACGAACGGAAAGGAGTATCGGCTGATCGCCTGGCAGGAGTTTTCCCCCGCCGGATCAGTAAGTCCTTTTTAACTCAAGTCGTGAGCCCGTGCAAGAGAATCGAGAGAAATTATCTGAAAATTTTTAGCGCAGTGTTGGGCGGGATTATTTCATCTTGTCGAGGCTTTCCCTGGCGGCCCGGTTTCCGTGGTCAGCGGCCTTTTGGAGCCAGGCGAGTCCTTCTTCCCGGTTAAGCTCAACCCCGCTGCCGGTCAGGTAACAGAGTCCCAGGCGGTTTTCGGCCTCGGGAAGACCCCGATCGGCGGCTTTCCGAACCCACTTGACCCCTTCGGCGGGATCCTGGGTGACGCCGAATCCGTCGAGGTAACAGACGCCGAGCGAGAATTCCGCCTTGGCATGCCCCTTTTCAGCGGCGGTTTTGTACCACTGATACGCGCCGCCGGGATACTCGTTCACCCCGCGGCCGCGGGCGTAGCATTTCCCGAACTGATACTGCGCTTCGGCATATCCCTGATCGACCGCTTTCCGGAGCCAGCGTGCTCCTTCGGCGGCGTCCTTTTTGATTTCTGCCTTTCCGACGAAGTAGAAGTGCGCCAGCTGGCACTGCGCCTCGGCCAGCCCCTGTTCGGCGGCGGCGCGGAACCATTTGGCGGCCTCTGAGGCGTCGGTCTCAACACCGTCGCCGGTTAGGTAGCATCCGGCCAGACGGCACTGTGCTTCGGGGAGTCCCTTTTCGGCGGCCTTACGTATCCATTTGATTCCTTCGGCCTCGTTTTGCGCGACGCCGAATCCGTTCATGTAGCTGTTTCCCAGTGCGTATTCGGCTTTCGGATGTCCCTGTTCGGCTGCCATCCGATACCAATAGACCGCGTCGCGAGGGATCTGTTCGAGTCCCTTTCCGCGGGCGAAACAGCGGCCGAACTGGTACTGGGCCTCGGCGTTATCCTGCGAGGCGGCCTCTCGGAGCCAGCGGGTTCCCAGAATCAGGTCCTTTTCGAGTCCCCCCTTTCCGTCCAGGTAGCGGAGTCCGAGTTCGCACTGCGCCGAGGCATCGCCGCTTTCAGCGGTTTTAACCAGCTCATCGGCCGGCAGGCCGGCGGTCTTTTCATCGGCGAAAGCTGAAAGGACGCCGGAAAACGCGCAGAAAACCGCGATAAGGCACACGAGGCAGAGGCGGGAAATGTCAGGGGGGAATTTCATCGAAGAACCCTCATTTCGGTGGAGAAGGGGCGGAGAGGAGCGCCCCGTTCGGAAAGGCCTAACGTAAAGATACTACAATACCGGAGAGGAAAATTCAAGAACATGCCGCACTTGCCGCACGGAGTCGGATGCGGAAAGTGTGCGGCGAACCGGGGCTACTGCGGACGTGTCCGGAGCGTACGCCGTGCATCAGGATCCCCTCGGTCGGCGGCGCGGCGGTACCAGCGGGCCGCTTCGGCGGCGTCGCGTGGGACACCGATCCCCTTCGCGTAACATTCGGCCAGAGCATTCTGCGAGGCCGCATGCCCCTGCTCGGCGGCACGGCGGTACCACTCGGCGGCCTTTTCCGGATCACTTTCGACTCCGTCGCCGCGGCTGTAGCATCGCCCGAGCCAGTGCTGCGCATCGGGATATCCCTGTTCAGCGGCCTTTTGGAACCAGACGAAGGCCTTATCAAGGTTTCCGGGCATGCTGTATGTGGCAGTATAGCGCATCCCAACCTTGTACTCGGCCATGGCGTCCCCCTGCTCGGCGGCGGCCATAAACCACCTGTCCGCCGCGGCGGTGTCTTTCGGAACCCCGTGTCCGTAGTCGAAACATTCGCCCAGGCAGTACTGCGCCCTGACGTTTCCCCCGTCGGCGGCCTTCCGGTACCAGTAGGCAGCTTCGCGTTCGTCTTCCTGAACCCCTTTCCCCTGGTCATAGCAAAGACCAATCCGGTACTGCGCGTCGACATGCCCATGCTCGGCCGCCTGACGGAAAAAGCCGGCGGCCTGATCGTAGTCCTTGCCGGCCCCCTCGAAGTAGTACTTCCCGAGCAGATAGCACGATTCGGCATCTCCGGTCTCGGCGGCGGCGCGGCACGCGGCGAGTTCCTCTTCGGTAAAAGAGGGGGGCTGTTCGTCCGGCCCGATTTGCTTTTCGGGGGTCTCCTCGAAATTTTCGGCCGGGGAGGATGAGTCGTCTTTCCCCCAGGGGGCAATCTCACCGGTTTCCGCTTCGGAGATTGACGGAACCGGTTCTTCCGGACGTTCACGCCAGAACAGATAGTACCCTAAAAAGCCGAGCGCGGGGACGAGCAGAATTAAGAAAAAACCCAGAACGATGTCCGACCGGTGGTAGTGATGTCCCGGCCGTCCGCGCCGCTGGTTTTTCCGCGTCTCGGCGGATTTTGAGGTCTTCTTCTTTTTCGACATCTGATCCTGAATGCTTTTGGCCTGGTTCCGCGGAAGGGGCGCCGGCCTGCGCGGCGCGGATACCATTTATCTTTCCCGAATTTTATTATACCCCCGAAAAACGCGCAAGAGAGAATCAAACCGGGCTTTCCCCATTATTTCTCCCGTGCGGAAAGCGTCATTCGGCGGGGGCGTTTCTCCGCTCCCGTTCGGCGAGGATCCCGACGATCAGCAGCTGCAGCGCGTGGTAGATCATCGTCGGAAGGATGAGGATCCCGGCAAGTTTCGGGTCGGTCAGGAGAACCGCCGACATCACCGTTCCGTGGACGAGCGACTTCTTCGAGCCGCAGTAGAGGGCGGTGATCCGATCTTCCCTGCTGAAGCGCAGAAGGCGGGCTGTCAGCGCGATGATCCCGTAGACGGTGAAAAAGAGGAGGACCATCGACGCTGAAAGGGCGAGAAAGGTCACAAGCGAAAGCCCGTCGAACATCTTTTCGCTGAACGAATGGCAGAAGGACGTGTAGACGATCAGGAGGATGATCGTCTGGTCGAACAGACGCAGCGCATTGTCGTATTTGACCGAGAACCAGCCGAGCTTTCGGTTCAGCGCAATACCCAGAGCAACCGGCAGGAGAACCTGGCAGACGAGGGAAAGGAGTGTCTGGCCGAGTTCGCTCCCCCCCGTTTCGGCGTTCAGGTAGAGACGCATCCAGATCGGTGTGATGAAAACCCCCGCCAGACTCGAAAGGGAGGCGTTGAAAATCGCCGCCGGAACGTTCCCGCGCGCCAGGTTTGTCATGACAACCGACGAGGAGACGGTTGACGGGAGCGCGGCAAGGAAGAAGGTCCCGAGCCAGAGGCCCGAAACGACCGTGCCGAACGGATTTTTCGGGTCGATCTGTCCCGAGAGATGAACCGCTCCCAGAACCAGCAGCGGGAAGAGGATGAATGTGGCGCACTGCGTGACCAGATGAAGGCGTGTGTTCGCCAGACCGGTGCGGATCCGCTCGCCGTCGAGACGGAGCCCGTAAAAGAAAAAAATCGCCGAGATCCCCCAGTGGGCGAGGGACGAGAGGGAAAGCGGTCCGGAGGCGCTTCCGGCCGCCGGGCAGATCCACGCCAGAAGGACCGCGGCAAAGAGGGAAAGGACGAACTTGTTCATGTCGGCGTCTAAAAAAAGATACACACACGTAAAAGGCGTGTGTGTATCTTTTCGGAAATGTGCATGGCGGATTACGCGCGGTCGACCGTGATGTCGATTTTCCCCTCAATCCCTTCGAAAAGGCGGATCGGAATCGAATAGAAACCGGTAACCTTGATCGGGCCCTCGAGGCCGATGTTGTCAGCCTTGACTTCAATGCCCTTTTCTTTGAGGGCGGCGGCGATCTCTTTCTTGTAGATGCTGCCGTAGAGGTTTCCGCCGTCGTCGGTCGTCGCGGTGAGAGTCAGCGGATTGGCGGCGAGCTTCTTGACGGTTTCCTGAGCGTCGGCAATCTTCTTGGCATGGGCCGCGGCGGCCTCGGCCTTGCGGGCCTCGGCAAGCTGGCGGGTCTTTTCGGTCGCGACAGCCGCCAGACCCTGCGGGATCAGGTAGTTGACCGCGTAGCCGCGTTTGACTTCGACCAGGTCGCCGATCTTGCCGAGCTTTTCAATCTCATGGAGCAAAATCAGCTCGATCCCGCCGTTCTTTCCTTTCGGAAGCTTGGACGTCTGATGACGGCGGGCACGTTTGTCTTTGATAGCGTTAATCATTCTGTTCACCTATGGTTTTATAAAGTTGTTTTTTTACGGAACGGAACTTGAGCCGCAGACCGATCTCAGAAGGGGAGATCGCCGTCGGCGATGCTTTCGTCCGGCTCGAAGGGGGGCTGTGCATCCTGGAAGGAGGACGACTGCTGCGGAGCCGCGCCGTACGAGGCGCGCGGCGCGCCGCCGGCGGCACTGCCGCGGCTGCTCAGAAGGACAAGCCGGTCGGCGATGACCTTGAGCTTGGACCGCTTCTGGCCGTCGGTCTCCCAGGTATCGGTCTTGAGGCGTCCCTCGATCAGAACCGGAGAGCCTTTGCGTGTGTACTCGGCGGCGATGACCGCGGTTTTTCCCCAGAGGGTGACATCCACAAAGGTGGTGTCTTCAATCTGGTTCCCCTGGGCATCACGACGGCGCTCATTGACGGCAAGACCCAGGTCACAGACTTCGGTGCCGCTCGGAATTTTGCGCAGTTCGACATCACGGGTTGTGTTACCAACCAAGACGACTCGGTTATAACTTGCCATGGCTCCCCTTTCGAAAGGTTAGATGTTATTTTGCGCCCCTGCCGTCTGTCCCGCGCCGGGCGGGCACCGCACGGCAGGAAACGGTTCATTCGTCATCTTCGGCGTCGATTTCGTCGTCACCGGAAGCAAAGCCGGCCGCTTCGGCGGCGTCCTCTTTGCGGACGGGACCGGCCAGAGCGTGTTCGACGAGCGCTTCTTCAAGGCGCGGATCGATCCGCAGAATGAGGAAACGCAGAATGTTGCCGTTGATCTGGAACAGACGGTTCAGATCCTTGTACTTCTCGGTATTGAGGTGAAAGTAAGTGAGCCAGTAAATTCCGCGCGTCTGGCCTTTGATCTGATACGCAAGCTTGCGTTCTTCCCAAAGGCGGCTGACACGGACTTCACCGCCCAGCGACTCGATCACTTCGGTGATCTGATTCGACACGGCTTCGGGATCACGGTTGTATTTGACCGTGTCCAGAATAAACAGACCTTCGTAAACGTTAATGTTCTCTGACAATGTTAACTCCTGAATATTTCTCTTTGAGTCAGGGACACACGCCCCTTGGTTCTCAAAGCCCCATGCTGGCTGGGGATGGCTGCGATAATGCTCGTTTTACCAAATTCTCAACGGAAACGGTTTCGGAAAAACACGCCCTGTCGGGGATCACTTCGCCCCGTCTCTTCGGGAACCGCCGTTGAACCGGTTCGCCGTTTCGCCGGGACCGAACTCAACCCAGCAAAGAGCGGCCTGCGCCGCGCGCTGAATCGAATCGTGAATTTCGGGCTTTTCCGCGGGACGAAATTCAGAAAGAACGTAGTCGGCGGTATCTACCCCTTCGGGAGGCCGACCCACTCCGACGCGGAGTCGGGAGAATTTTTCACTGCCGAGGCGGCTGATGATGTCGTTGACACCCTTCTGACCGCCGCTGCCGCCGGAATCGCGGAATCGGATCCGGCCGACCGGCAGATCGACATCGTCGCTGATGACCAGGAGATCGGAAAGCTCGAGTTTGTAAAAACGAACCGCTTCGCTGACCGATTGACCGCTGTTGTTCATGTAGGTCGTCGGGCTCAAAAGCAACAGATTCTTCCCCGCGGCGCGCGTTTCAACGATTTCGCCGTGAAACTTGCGCGAAGGGGAATCGCACGGAAGGGTTTGCGCCAGCTCGGCTAAGACCATATAGCCCGCGTTGTGACGCGTTCCGCGGTATTTTGAACCGGGATTGCCAAGCCCAACAATGAGTTTGTCCGGTTTCATCTTTCCCCCGAAAGGGTCCTTTTCGGCGGCGCCAAGGCGCGTGAAAAAGGATTTGATTCTGCTGCTCAACGATGTCATGCAAAACGCTGCAAAGAGCGTTGGGTGAAAAATAACCTCTTCGGTTACTTCTCGGATTCTTCTTCGTCTTCCTTCTTGCGGCCGATGACTTCGGGTTCTTCGGCACCGGCGGCGGCTTCTTCGGCTTCAGGAGCTTCAACGGCTTCGGTGCATTCGACAGCCGGGATGTTCAGATCGCCGAGGATCTTAACCCCTTCGGGAAGTTCAACTTCGGACAGATGGATGATCTGATTGAACTGGAGGTGGTTGATGTTCAGGTCAATCTTTTCAGGTGCGTTCGAAGGCTCGCATTCGATTTCGACCGTGTGGATATGCTGTTTGACCACACCGCCCTCTTTGACGCCCGGAGCCTCGCCGCGCAGATCGAACGGAACGGTCATGCGGATCCGTTCATGTTCGCTGACGCGCGCGAAGTCGACGTGAAGGACTTCCGTCCCCCAGGTGTTCCACTGGCATTCCTTGATGAACGCCCGTTCATTTACCGCGCCGGTCAGTGCAACGAAGCGGTTGCCGTGACGGATGACCGCGGCGACTTCATCGGCCGGAAGCGACAGACTGACGACGTCCTGCTTGTGCCCGTAAAGGACAGCCGGGATCTTGCCCGCTTTGCGGAGACGGCGGTTCCGACGCTTGCCGGTTTCCTGGCGGAGTTCGACCGCCAATGATTTGATTTCAGCCATAGTAAACCCTTATTTACACGATTCCGGCGGATTGCCATCGGGTATCGCACGATGCTTCCCTTACTCCAATCCGCCCGATTTGACTCATTATACCATGAAATTTTTGTTCGACAACCTTCCGCACCGGCGGCGGCCGGAAGAGGCGGATCCTTTTCAGGAATAGACGCCGAACTTCCCGTAGGGGAGCTGCTTGAACATGCGGCTGACCGACTCGTTATTGTGGATCCGCTTGATCGCTTCGGCCAGGACCGGTGCGGTCGACAGGACGCGGATATTCGGCAGATCGTGCTCGGGCAGGAGCGGGAGGGTATCCGAAACGACGACTTCTTCGATCGGGGCGTTTCGGAGCTGTTCGATCGCGTTGCCGCAGAGGACCGCGTGCGTCGCCGCCAGGTAGATTTTGGTGGCTCCCATCTGCTTGACGAGTTTTGCCGCGCCGCAGATCGAACCGCCCGTGGCGATCATGTCGTCGAAAAGGAACGCAACGCGTCCTTCGATCGGTCCCCCGATCAGATTCGCCTGTTCAACCCGGTTCCCGTAGCGGCGCTTGTCGATGATTGCCAGGCTTCCGCCGAGCGTTTTGACGTGCTGTGCCGCGCGTTTAATGCTGCCCTCGTCGGGGCTGACCACGACTGTTTCATCCGCGTCGTAGCCGAGCGAGGCGATGTAATGGTCGATGACCGGCGAGGCGGAAAGATGGTCGACGGGAATGTCGAAGAAACCCTGAATCTGTGCGGCGTGCAGATCCATCGTCAGAATGCGGTCGGCACCGGCGCGGGTCAGGAGATTGGCGACGAGCTTGGCGGTGATCGGAACGCGCCCTTCGTCTTTGCGGTCCTGGCGGGCATAGCCGAAGTAGGGGATCACGGCGGTGATCCGGCCGGCACTGGCGCGCTTGAAGCACTCGATCATGATCAGGAGCTCCATGAGGTTGTCATTGACCGGGCGGCAGGTCGGCTGGACGAGAAATACATCGCGTCCCCGGACGTCTTCTTCGATGCGGCAGAAACATTCGCCGTCGGGGAAACGCTCCACAGTGATCTGCCCCTGGGCAATGCTCAGGTAGTCGCAGATTTTCTCGTACAGAGGAACATTGGCCGACCCGGAAAAGATCTTCAGTTCATCACTCATGGTTCTCAGCATGTCTTTGCAAAATGGTAGGTATGGCGTTAACGGACGGATCTCCCTTTCGATTAAGAGGCGCAAGCGCCGAAGAGAGACTTACCGCCTATTCTAAGGGGGAGGGGCTCATTATTCCAGGGGGGGCACCGTCCCTTTCCGGGGGAAAAGAGGAAAAAAAAGACCGGTGCGCCTGCAGAAAGGTTCCGATGCGGAAAAAGAAGACCGCCCCTTCGTTCCGGACGGGAAAGGGCGGTGTCAAACTGTACAGTTTGCAAAAGATAGACTAGCCGAACGGATCTTCTTCCCCCGCATCGTCCCACTGGGAGTCGTCTTTATCAGGGGGGACGACGCGGCCGGCATCGGTGTCATCGCTCTTGTCGTCATCGAACGTATCGTCGTACGAGTCATCGTTTCCGTCCTCTTCGGATTCTGCGGTGTCCGATTCGGCCTCTTCGGCATTTTCACCGTTCGCTGCGGTGCGGGGCGGGCGCCCGGCCGAAGGCTTCGAACCGAAGATTTCATCGTCTTCCGTCTCTTCTTCATCGCCGAAGATCGACTCGTCGTTCTGTTCGTCGGATTTTTCCTGGACCTTTTTTTCATTCTGCGGGGCGGAATACGCCTCATCGATCCGCTTTTGGAATTCCTCGGCAATATCGAACGATGACTTCTGGTAGCGGAGCGGCTCGTCAAACTGGTTTTCGTGCAGACACTGAACCAGGCCGTCCTGCCCAACCAGGAGGATTCGGTCGCTTTCGATGTTGAATACGGCCCCCATTCCGGTCGAAAGGGGGATCGTATGAATCGTCTGGCCGTTGTCGCGGTTGATCACCAGAAGGTTTCCGAGCATGTCGAGCGCGTAGAGCCGGCTGGGGGTCGCCGAGACGAACTGCTTGATGTCGCGGATCGACCAGAGCGCCCTGCCGTTTTTCAGATTCAGACAGAAAAAGTGGCCGGTGTAAGTCGGAATGAAGCACTGGTCTCCCGCCACGCCGATCGGGTCGATCACCGCCATTCCGACCGGAAAGGTCCATTCGGCGGTTCCGAGCTCGTCGTTAACGGCGAAGACGTAGCCGCTGCGCGCCCCCATCAGGATCAGCCCCCCCCGTGCCTCGCCGCCGCGGGCGGCGTTGACTTCGGTGCTGTCCTTCTGAATGAAGGTCGGCCGGGCGTTGATGTCGTTGCCGAAATCGAGGTCGACCTCTTTGTAGTGGTTCAGGTCGATATACATCGACTGCGGCGCCAGCGAGATGCTGTAGAGGAGTTTGAGCGCGTTCTGAGACTTCTTCATGTTCAGCTGGCCGATCATCAGCGAGCCGCTGGTGGTGACCCATGAGAAGTAGTCCTCATCGGCGTTCTGCGTGCAGAGGAACGGCTGAACGAGGGGTTCGCCGAGCGCCGGGCAGACCTGAACGTCTTTATCGTCGAACGGGATGAGGCCTTTCTTTTCGACCCGTTTGTCGGTGGCGATCAGCTCGATCGCTTTACGGATCTTCTGGGCGCGTTCCTGAAGTGTCGCGGCGTCCGCACCCTCGTCCTGCCCCGCCGATTCCATCGCCGCGTCGAGCGGGTCTTTGTAAACGTCGTAGCGCCGGAGCGGATAGGCGAATATCTTCCCGGTGAGAATCGGAACGTAGATGTAGCGTTCGCTCACCTGGGGGCCGCCGCCCGCCGGACCGGAGATTTCGAATTCCAGCAGCTTTTTACCGTCGAGCCGGTCGAAGACGTGAACCGTCGAGCCGTGCAGAACGACCACGACATAACTGTTCGCCGCGGGGGGGAGGGAATAGAAGCGTTCCGACCCGACGCGGCGGCTCCAGAGGGTGTTTCCCGTTTTGACGTCGATGACGTGAATCCAGCCGTTGTCGGACGTGATGAAAAGGGTGTCGTCGAGGAGGGATATCTGGGTGATCCGGTCGTGGCTCGGATTCATCGCCACCTGGTTGAACCAGGGGCGGGTCAGTCCCGCCGCCGTCGCTTCGGTTTCCGGGATGAGCCGTGAACGGACCGCTCCCCCCCCCTGAACCGCGGCGGGGAGCGCCAGAGTGAGCATCAGAGCGATGAGCGCCGGAAAGACCGCCGCGAAAAGGACCCTGCCGCGCTGTCGCCGATCATGCAAACTCATTTTTCACTCCCTTTTCTGAGAAATCAATACGACTGCCGGATCCGTTTGAGGTTCCACTCAAGCTTCTCGGCAGGGGTCATTTTGCTGAAATCGGGATTCGTGTAGCCGTTCTTTCCGGCGTTTCCGGCCGGGGCGGGGGAGGAGGGTTTGACCACGGCGGATTTTGCCTGCGGCTTGGCGTTGTAGCTGTCGCTGGTCGCCATCGACTTCATGTCGTCTTCAAGGGAGCGCTGAGGGCGGATGTTCAGCTTCTGCAAATCGCCGTGATACGCCTTGACCGCCTCTTCCGGACCGATCTGGCCGTCGGCGATCGCGCGCAGATAGGTGATGAAGGTGAGCTGATGCTCGGCGTTGTTGATCTTACGCCCGTAGAGCGCGACGCGAGCGCCGTATTTCTTGGCGTCGTGGAGCATTTTAAACGCGTCATACGTCGTTCCCGCCGAACCGCCCAGAATCCCGACAACCAGTTCACTGTCGTAGCGGACGAGTTCTTCCATTGCCTTCGGGCCGTAATAGGGGATCTTGAGGAATATCGGGCGGCCCGCGCCGGTCACTCCCGCCAGGGCGCGGACGATATGGTTGTTGACGAACGTGGGGATGTCTTCGGGGCAGTTCGGTTCGCACGCGTTCGGGCTGAAGACTTCCAGAAAATGGCGAAAACCTTTCTTTTCGGCTTCCAGGCGGAATTCGTTATAGGCCAGGAGCGATTTGAAATCGGCATCGAGGTTGTTGTTGAACGTAATCGAGTAGAGCCCCAGGTCGGCTCCCCGCCCGGCGGCGCGCTCTTCGGGAGTGCATTCGGCTTTTCCGCAGAGGGCATGGTCAATGGTCGCTGTCCGGAAGGGACGGGAAGGAAGGGTGCCGTAGACCGCACCGGTCCCGGCGAGCCAGATGTCTGTCGCATCGTTGGCGCGGATTGCCGGGGTGATCGGCGAGTTGACGAAGAGTCCCTCCCGAAGGGCAAGGACTTCGTTGGTTGAGGCGCTCATGAGCATGATGTCAATCAGCCCCTGGGCAATGATCTCGCGGCACTGCTGGCGGAGCTGGTCGAGCGTCTTGAACTTCGCTTCCCCCGCATACTGTTCGGGACTCTTTCCCGGGGCGGCCAATCCGTAGGCCATGTCGGGGTCTTTAGCGTCGGCCAGGATAAAGTCGTTGCAGCTCCGGTCTTGCAGGATCCGCGCCAGTTTAACATCAAGAGTTTTTTGCATGATACGATTCGTTTTTGTTGGGTGGGAAGTCTGTTTGGAGATTCAAATCCGGTTCTGGCCCGCTGCCGCGTCCCGGCGCGGAAAGGCGAAGCCCTCCTCCCGGCGCGAGCGCCGCCGGGAGAGAATACCCCGTTTCATTATCGCGCCGCGCGCCGCGCGCCTTGAACTAAACTCCGCAGAGTCTCTTATCTGTTATAGTATACCCTTTTTAACTGGGCCGTCCAGGTTTTCCCATTTAAAGCGACGGTCATGCGGTATGCCAAGGATGAAGGGGGAGAGTTTCGGACTGGAACATTTTGAAATGATGGGGTAAAATAAACTGGGAGGAGGGTGTGCCGTCGTTGCCGCCCTTATAAGTGTTTCGTCATCAATTCAGTCTCAGGAAGAAGTGGGAATCTCACAGAAGAGCGATCCGCGCCGCATCGCGGTTCTCGGTGCGACAGGGAGTATCGGACAGAGCGGGCTGGATGTTATCGCCGCCTCGCACGGTCGGCTGACCGCAGCCGTTTTGACCGCGCACCGGCAGACGGCGAAACTCGCCGAACTGGCCGGACGTTTTCGCCCCGAAGTTCTCGTGGTGACCGATCCGGATGCCGACCGCACGCCGCTGGCCGATCTGGCGAAAACAACCCGGATCTTCTACGGGCCGGAAGGACTCGATGAGGCGGTTTCAAGTCCTGAGGTTGATATTGTCCTGGCGGCGATCGTCGGCGGCGCGGGTCTCCGCGGCTCGTGGCGTGCCCTGGAAGCTGGGAAGACGCTTGCCCTGGCGAATAAGGAGTCGCTCGTTCTGGCCGGTTCGCTCCTCTGCGGTCTGGCACGGAAGACCGGCGGGCGGATTCTGCCGGTCGACAGTGAACACAGCGCCATCTGGCAGGCTCTCGCTTCATGCCGGCCGGCAGAAGCTCCCTATGGTCCGGGAATGCCCGGCAGCGGGGAGCAGATCCGCCGCCTCATTCTGACCGCCAGCGGCGGACCGTTCCGGAATAGGCCGCTGGCCGAGCTCGAACGGGTCACCGTGGCCGAAGCGCTGGCGCACCCGACGTGGAAGATGGGGAAGAAAATCACGATCGATTCGGCGACGATGATGAACAAAGCTTTTGAGATTATCGAGGCGCGCTGGCTTTTCGGTCTTCCCCCTGAAAAAATCGACGTGATGATTCATCCGCAGTCGATCATTCATTCGATGGTCGAGTTCATCGACGGCGCGGTGGTCGCGCAGTTAGGGACTCCCGATATGCGTCTGCCGATCCAGCTGGCCCTCAATGGGATGGAGCGTCTCCCCGGTCCCGCCGCTCCGCTGGATTGGAGCATGACGCGCACTTTGGAACTCATCCCTCCCGACGAAGGTCGATTTCCCGCGATTTCACTCGGGCGCCGGGTTGCCCGCGACGGCGGTTCGGCCGGTGCGGTGGTCAATGCGGCCAATGAGGTTGCCGTCGCCGCGTTTCTGGCGGGGAAAATTCCGTTTTGCAGAATCACCGGGATCTGCCAATCGATCCTGGATCATCATCAATTTGAGCAGGAGCCGAGCCTCGAGCGTCTTTTTGAGCTCGACCGTCAAGCTCGTATGGAGGCACAAGCATGGATTTCGGACTAGCACTCTGGGGCGCCGCCGACGCTTCGGGTTTACATCATACGCTTCTGATCGTCTGGCGTGTATTTCTCGTTCTGATCGGCGTGAACGCGCTGATCATCGTTCACGAGTTCGGCCATTTCATCGTTGCGCGTCTTTGCGGGGTGCGCTGCGAAAAGTTTTATATCTGGTTCGACGCGTATAACTTCCGCTTCTTCCGGTTCAAGATCGGCGATACCGAGTACGGACTCGGCTGGGTTCCGCTCGGCGGTTATGTCAAGATGCTCGGGCAGGAAGATAATCCGAGCGGGATCAAAAACGAGATTGAACGCGCCAAAATCGAGGCGGAGACCGCCGAAGGGCCCGCCGCCGACCAGGCACGTGAACGTCTCGCCGAGCAGCAGCGCTACCAGGAAGAAATCTACGCTCCCGACAGCTACCTTTCGAAAAACGTCTTCCAGCGGATGGCGATCATCTCGGCGGGGGTGATCATGAATATCATCTTCGCGGTTCTCTGCGCCGCATGGGCCTACTGGATCGGATTTCCGGAACCGACCAGCCGGATCGGCCAGGTCTTTCCCGATTCCCCCGCCTGGCGGGTCGGGCTGATTCCGGGCGATCTGATCACCGCCATCGACGGCAAGCCGTGCCGCCTTTTTTCGGATATCCGTCTGGCGATGCTCGACCGGAAAGAGGTCGAACTGACGCTTCAGCGGAACGAAAACGGCACGGCCGAGACGGTCACCAGGCGGATCACCCCGACGATGGCGAAGGGCCAGCTGACCCCGACGATCGGGGTCTATCCCTCCCCGTCGCTTCTGATAGCGCCCGACGGCGCGGCGGCGGAACTCCTCGATCCTGCGGAGCATGAAAAGATCCTCTCTCTGACCGAAAAGGTCGCTCCCGGTTCACGCCTTTCGGCGATCGGGGGGGAGCCGGTTAACAGTCCTGCCGATTACCAGCGTCTTTCACGGAAATACATTGCGCAGGAGACATCGTACGAGTTTACCCTCCCCGAAGGGAAATCGGCCGATGGGTCCGAAACGGTTACCGTGGCACTTCCGCCCAAATCGTTCGCCGAGACGGGAATCCGGTTCCGTATGGGCGGGGTGACCTCGGTCGCCGACGGCTCCCCCGCAGCGGCCGCCGGCCTGCGGTGCGCCGATGTCGACGAATCGGGAACGGTGACCGAAAGCGGCGACGTGATTCTGGCGGTGAACAACGAACCCGTTCTCGATCCGATTCTCTTCCCCTATCAGATTCACCGCCTGGCGGTGAAGGGGGGCGGGAGTGCAGATCTTGTCCTGACGGTGAACCGGGACGGCCGGGAGATTGAGATTCCGATGACGATTACCGCCTCGGACGGCTACACCGGTCTGGCGGCCTTCAACGGGCGGATGGCCTGCGAGGAGATCGGTATTTCATATCGGGTTCGCCCCTTCGTGACGGGAACCGATTCCACGGTTCATTTTGACGGAGACACCAGTCCGATCGGGCTGAGAATCGCGTCGATCGAGGTCGGGATCGTCCCGCCCCCGAAAGGGGATCCGGCCCGTCCGATTTATGACTCGCTGCTGAAACTCGGAGAACCGACCTCTTCCGGCGGATTCCTCTACGACATTTCCGGCAAACCCGAAGAGGCGGTCGGCCACCTCTTCGACTTCTTTACCGATTACGTCAACTACCTGCCGACCGGTACCCCTCTGACCGTTCACGCCGGGATCGGTTCCGAGCCGAAGGTCTCCCTGACAACAGCGGTGACGCGTCCGGGGAACGCCTATCTCATCGACCGCGACCTGAACTTTGAACTGTCCGAGACACGCGTAGCCCGTGCCGAGTCGTTCGGCCAGGCGCTGTGCAGCGGCTGGGCGAAGACGGTTGACTCGATGGGAGCGATCTACCGCCAGCTGATAAATATCGGCCGGAACGTTTCAGCCAAGGCGTTCGGCGGTCCGGTGATGATCGTCGATATCGCCTACAAGGCGACCGGTACGCATGACGGCACGTTTCTCCTGTTCCTCTGCCTGATCAGCGCCAACCTGGCGGTGGTCAATATCCTGCCGATCCCGGTACTGGACGGGGGACATCTCCTCTTTCTTCTGTACGAGCTGATCTTTCGGAAACGGCCGAACGAGGCGGTCCAGATCACGCTCAGCTACATCGGGCTGTTCATCATCCTGGGACTGATGGTCTGGGTGATCTTTCTGGACTTCGCCCGGATGATCGGCTGGATGTAGACGCACAGTCAATCGGGCGGGTGTCTCGGAGGAGAATCCCGCCCGGCTCAAAATGCCGCCCGTTTCCGGTCGGCTTCCGTTGCTGAGGGGGGTCGGAGAGGCGTATTTCGATTTCCGCGCGGGAACGGTCCTCTCCGTGCCGTTTGTTTTCACCTAAAGGATACACAAGATGTTTTTTCGGCGTTTCGCGGCCTTTCTCTGTCTTTTTGCCGTTTCGCAGATTCCCCTGACGCTGGCCGCAGTGCTCCGCCGGTCGGATTCGATCCCCTTCTTCCGTTCGGGGGATATTCCTGTACAGACTGAACCGGCCGATGTCTCCGCTCCGGCCGAACCGATTCTTCCCGGCGCTCCGTCCGAACCGGCCGAGTGAGACCGGACGCCTGCCGCGAGGCGGGAATGCACACGGAGGTAAGGGCGCGGAACGTCCCTGTCCCATTACTTCGATTTACCGGGAACCTGCGCTCTTCTGCGTCCCGCCGAAAAATTTTTTCTCCTTTTTGAAATTTTCATCGGGAACTTTTCTCCCGGTTTCGTATTAAGAAGAGTGAGCGGCTGAGTGCAGGAAGATGTTCCGGGCCGCTTAACGGAACGGCAAACGGCTTCGCCTACGCAGGGCGGCCGGGAGAAAGAAAAGCGTTAAGGGGGTAGACCATGCGGTACATTATTCTCAGTCTCCTGACCTTTGTTGCGCTCTGCCTTTCGGAATGGGCTTACGCGCAGCCGCCCGGCGCCGGGCGGCATCACGGCGGCGCTCCGGTCGTGAGGGGACAGGCGGAGCCGATGCCCCACCGCGCGCCGTCGTTCGATCCGCGTCATGACTTCGACCGTCATCCGCCGCGGCATCCGGCTCCCCCGCCGTCGTATCATCATCCGGCGCGGCATCCGGCCCCTCCTCCTCCGCCGCCCCCACCGCGGGAACCCCGGCCGAAATCGTTTTTGCAGATCTGCCTTCCGTTCCTTTCATTCGGACTGAGCAGGTAGCCGTTTCGGCGGAGCGGCCCGTATGAGGCAATCCGTCAGGCTTGTGTGACAAACTTCCGCCTTTTCCCCTTAAATTGAAAGTGTTCCATCCTCTCCGAAACGAAACGGCACGGGTCCTCCTCTCCGGGATCCGCGCCGTTTCGTCTTTTGTATCAGTATGCAGAAGAGTGTTTCGGCGGAGAAGCGCTTTCCGGTTCAGAGAATCGGTTCGGTCAGAAAATCGTCCCCCTTCCGTCCGGCCGGGCGCGAGGCGGCCGAACGCGGGTCGTGCGGCCAGTAGATCACCGCCGATTCATCGAACACGCGCGAGAAGATTATCGGTTTGACGCGGCGGCTGGTCAGCTGGTCGATGTCGCACGCCGAGTTCCAGAGCTGTCTGGCGTGCAGCGAGGTCGGCGCCAGTTCCCCGACAAAATAGGCGGGTTCCGACTCGGTCTCAATCCGAAACGCCGCGTGTCCCCGCGTATGTCCGCCGGTAACCAGCACGGTCAGACCGGGGAGAATCTCCTCGCCGTCTTCAAAGGCGCGGTTTCGTTTTGCCTCGGCCAGCGGGAGAAGATTCTCCTGCGGATACGCGCCGCGCAGTGCCGGTTCCGGATCGAGCGCATCGCGCCACTCGGTGCCGGAAGCCCAGTAGAGCGCCTTGGGAAAGGCGGGGGCAAGGATTCCGTTTTCGTCGGCCGCCGTCGCCCCGCCGGCATGGTCGAAATGCAGATGGGTCATCAGAACCTGGGTCACATCGCCGGGGCGGACGCCGACCCGGGCGAGGGAATCGAAAATCGGGTTCCCCTCATCAAGCGCGTAGCCGCGCAGAGAACGCGCCCGCTCTTTGCCGCCGTAGCCGGTATCGATCAGAACGGTTTCCTTTCCGCGCCGTGCCAGAAGGGTCCGGCATGGGACGCGGATCAGGTTGTTCCGGTCGGCGGGGAGCCGTTTCTTCCAGATTTTTTTGGGAACGATCCCGAAAAAGGTGCCGCCGTCGATCGAAAACCAGCCTCCCGAAAGGGGAGTGATCCGCCACGCATTCCTCTTCACCGGCCCGGCTCCCCCTCCGTCGGCATGTGCATTTTTTTCTCCTTCGGGAAGAAGAACTTTCCGAGCCGGCCCGCCAGGAGGGCGGGGAAGAGGACCAGGTCGCCGTAAAGCGCGATAAACAGGAGAATCGCGATTACCCAGGCGAACCGCGCGACCGGGAGGAATTCGCTAAGGGAGAAGACGAGCATCCCGCCGCCGCAGATGAGAGTCGCCTGAACCATCGCCGTGGCGCACTGGCGGAACGCGTGGGCGATCGCTTCGGACTGCGAAAGTCCGTCGCTCATCGCGCGCCGGAACCAGGTGACGAAGTGGATTGTCCCGTCGACCGAAATGCCGAGCGCGACACACGCGGTCATCATCGTTCCCATATCGACCGGAAGGTTCATGCCCGCCATCGCGCCGAAGACGACGACGCTCGGAAAGATGTTCGGGATCATCGCCACGGTTCCCGCCCGCGGTCCGCGGAGGAGGAAGACCAGCGCGATCAGGATCAGGAAGAAGGCCGAGACGTAACTTTCGGTCAGGTCGCTCAGCAACTGGCGCTGCGCCTTGTGTACCACGGGAACCCCGCCGGTGATCAGGGGGGTGACTCCGGAAAGGCCGACCGAAGGCGCGGTTGCGGCGATCGTCTTTTCGGCTTCGCCGCGGAGTTTTTCGAGGAGGGGACCGTAGGCCAGGCGCGATTTTGCCGGGACGCGGAGACTGATGCGCCACCGCTGAGCGGGCGGGAGGCCGAGCGCGTCGTCGGCTTTCAGATGCCGGTCGTCGAAAAGGGAGCCATTACGGAGAAGGTCAAGCCGGCTCGCGACCACATTGTTATACGCGCGGCGCGCCCCCGCCGCCCGGATCCCGCTCGAATCGGCGTCAGGCAGATCGGGGAGAAAGGTGAGCGCCGAGAGGGTCGAGTCGACTTCATCGAAGTTTCCCAGGTTCCACTCGACCTCATCGACAAGACGGAGCGCCTGCAGGGGTTCGGCATCCGGGTTTTCGGCGGTCGGAATGTTCAGCACCACCTCGAGC
This sequence comes from uncultured Planctomycetota bacterium, assembly GCA_900321495.1. Lineage (GTDB taxonomy): Bacteria > Planctomycetota > Planctomycetia > Pirellulales > Thermoguttaceae > RUG695. The sequence continues at coordinate 5,161 of ONWH01000083.1, read as the reverse complement.
GGAATCAGCCCGCCGATCCGGTCCTCGAGATAGTCGTAGTCGATCAGAACCGGCGCGTCTTTCGGGAACATCCCGTGGAAGGTCACGACCGTTTCGATCCGGGGAAGGAAATACGCAAAGAAAATCAGCAGGAGGATGTTCAAAACGGTAACCGGCCGGTGCCAGCGGACGACGGCCGCCGAGAAGCGGTTCCAGAACAGCTCTTTCCGGCGGCGCGCCTCTTCGGCCGCGGCATTCCGTCTGAGCCATTTCTTGACCGGAAACTCTTCAAGGAAGAGGGCCGAGAAGAAGACAAAGAAATTCGTGCCGATCAGCATGGCGTTGCTGGCGAAAAGGCCGAAATTCCTGATCGGGATCACCTGGCTGACCGCCAGGGAGATGAGCCCCAGAACCGTCGTCAGACAGGCGAGGGCGCAGGGAAGCACCGCCTTCTGAACCGCGCCGCGTACCGCGCCCGCCTGTCCGGTCCGTTCCATATTGTCGCGGTAGTAGTTCAGAAGATGGAGTGTTCCGGAGATCGTCAGAACGTACATGAGCGACGCGCTCAGGAGGGAGATCGAGTCGGTATTCGCCCCGGCGTAGTAGATGAGCGCCGCGCTCAGCTCTTCATTGAAGATTGCGACCACGAAGATGAGAAAAACGGCGCGGGCCGACCGGAGAAGAAAATAGAGGATCAGGATACACGTCCCCAAAAAGACGGGCATCAGGCGCGTCTGCGAGTGTTTTGTCGTTTCGTCGATCACGACACTGTCAAGGCTGGCGCCGGCGATATGAATCTTATCGGAAGACAGCCCTGTGACCACGCCGACCGTACGGCGCAGCAGACCGATCGCGGCATGGTTGTCGCGCTGTCCCGCCTCGGACATGAACGCGATGAGGCACCCCTGTGCGAGATCTTTTGAGATGATCCACCCGCGCATCCGCTCCTCCGCCTCATCGCGCGGCAGGTCGATCGGGGATTCGGTCAGGCGGCGGAGAACCTGCCCGGTCGTCATGACTTTCCGGTAATAGGGGGGACGGGATTCCGTGTCGGCCGCGGCGTCCGGATCGGTTCCCAGCAGGCGTGAGGCAATCTCTTCGAGCCGGGGATCTTCCGGGACGCATCCTTCCCAGCTGACCATCAGGAGGTCTCCGTCCTGGAAGTGGGCGAGGAACCAGTCGAATTCCCGTGTCTCCTGAAAACCGGAAGGAAGCCAGTCGATCACGCGGTTCTTCATATCGGCACGCCCCAAAAAGGAGCCGCGCACAATGAAGGCGAAAGCAACGGCCGTCAGCAGGAAAAAAAGCCAGCGGATCGGAGATGACGAAATTTCCTTATTCTTCATTTCGGACCTTATCGGCGAGTCGGGGAAACAGACCCGTCAGAATCGAGGGTGAATGTCATATTCCCCCTCTTTTCACTTGTCGGTTTCTTTGTTCTTTTCAGGCTCCCGTGAACGGCGGTTTCAGCGTCTTCCTTCCGAAAGGGAAGGGCGCGCGCTATTTCGGCCAGCGGCCGAGCGATTCAAGGTAGACGCCCGGGGTTCCCAGGTCGAACGATTCTCCGTCGGGTACGAACCCAAGGAGTTCACCTTTTCGGCAGAGAGCGTCGAAGGGGCCGGTCAGATCGGTCTCGCCGCTCTTCCTGACCGAAAGCTCTTTTTCGAGTTCGGCGTAGAGGGAGGGCGTCAGAATGTACTGGCCGAAGACAGCGTAGCAGGAACGGCTCCCGTCATTCCGGGGAACGGTCATGTGGCGGCGGGCGAACGCTGCGCCCGGCTTTTCGGCGATCGATTCGATCGCCATAAGGCGCCGGTCGGGATCGATCCAGCCGCCGCGGACCATCCCGCAGAGTTCTCCTTTTCCGGCGGACGCGGCCTGAATCGCGACGAGCGGTTTTCCCGTTTGGCGGTACGCTTCGATCAGCTGCGCCGCGCAGGGAACCGGCCCGTTCGAGCGGTAGAGGGTATCTCCCAGCATGAGGAGAACCGGCTGACCGTCGGCGAACGCGCGGGATCGGAAGACGGCGTCGCCGAATCCGCGCGGTTCGGACTGGCAGACGAACGTAACGCGCCGGGCGATCTTTTCGATCTTTGCCGCTTCCCGAACCGCTTCTTCCGAGAGCTTTCCGCGAAGCCGCGGCTCGGGGGGGGAGAAAAGACGTTTGTAGGCGAGCCGATCCTCTTCGCGTGAAATGACCAGACAGATCTCGTCGATTCCGCTTTCGAGGAGCTCTTCGAGGAGGATCAGAACGGCGGGTTTCGCCAGACCGTCGCGGTCGATGACCGGGAAGAACTCCTTGCGGACCACACGCGAGGCGGGATAAAGCCGAGAAGCGAGTCCCGCGACCGGAATTACCGCTTTGCGGACAGTGCGGCTCGGCAAGAGGGTCAGTTCATAGGGGCGGGTGCCGAGTTCAATGAGACGCTCCTTCAGCAGGCGCTGGCACTGAGCATCCCGGGCAACGAATTGAACCGAGCCGTCTCCGTGCGAGCCGACCCCTTTCCCGCCCCAGGAACAGCGGCGGACGACCGGATCGGCCAGGACGGCGTGAAGCCGGGGAGAGCGAAGTTCGTCGGGGGAATGGGGCGCGATCTTTTTGTCGAAGATCTTCTGCGCTTCGGTCATCAGGGCGCCCAGGCGTTCGGCGTCGCCGGCGCGGAGCAGTTCGGCGGCGCGGGCGGTAATACGGAGGTTCTCGGGGCCCAGCGCACGGTGGAGCGCCCGGTCGGCCGCCGTTTCGGGGAACGGATAGGCCCGCGAAAGATCGGCGAGAATCTTCACGGTATTCTTCCCTGCACAGAGATCGGCGAAAACGAAACGGATCTCCCCGCCGACGGTGATCTCCTCAGCGTCGACATGATTCCCGTCGAAATTCATCAGGACAGGACGGACTCCGAACGCACACGCCTGATCGAGCCGTCCGCAACGGGAACGGGTCCGCTCTTCGCCGCAGAATGCGGCTTCCATCTCGTCGGCGGTCGTCAGACCGAGCCGGTAGAGCCGGTTAAACGCGCGGACCACCGTTACGCAGATCGCCGCGCTTGACGAGAGACCTTTTTTCAGCGGGAGGGTCGTGTCGGTCAGGTGGAGATGAATCCCGCCGACCGGGTAATGTTCGAGCATATACCACGCGGTTCCGGCGCAGTAGGCGAAGAACGAATCACTCTCCGCAACGGCTTTGAGCGCGTCCGCCTCGAACCGGACATCGAAATCGGTCCAGGATTTCGCCAATTGCGGCGCGCCCGATGTCACACGGAACCGCTTGTCAGGGGCCGCCCGGGAGGAGATTCCCTCTTCGATTCCGGTAACGATCGCCCGGCCCGGCTCGATCTGTGCGTTCATCAGCCGATGCATTCCCGCCCAGTCGCTGTGTTCTCCGAACAGACAGAGCCGTCCGGGAACAAAGAGGGAAACAGTTTCTTTTGACCTGGCCAAGCGAATACCCTTGTTTCTGTTTTTTCCTGTCGGGGCGCATCACAACAAGCACGGACCGCACCCCATCCTATTGTAATCGGAACGCAGATTTTTTCCAGCGTTATCAAGGCGGTGTCCCGTCGGCCGCGGGCTGAAAACAACTGCGGGAGTCCCACCCTTGATTTTTCATTTTTTGAGGGGTAAAATGGTCGGGTTCGATTGGATTCCGTTAATTTTGCACAAGAAGAAAGGGTCACTATGAAATCGTTTCTGTATTCCCTTCTGGCGGTTCTGGCGCTGACCGCGGCGGTCGGCGCGCAGACGAAACAGCGCGGCATGTTCCTCATACCTCCCGCGATCGAGAACATGACTCTCGAGTCAATGTTCGGCGCTAATCTCGAAAACGGCGATTTTCAGGAAGGCGACTGGGTCGTCGGCGACGACGGCGTGATCACCTCGCCCGGCGGCGGCGAAATCTGGACGAAGGAGAAGTACGGCTCGTTCATCTGCACATTTGAGTTCGATGCGCAGAACAACGCCAACGCCGGCTTTTTGATTCACGCCGCCGATAAGAAAAACTGGATTCCCTGCACCGTTGAAGTCCAGCTTCTGGGAGACGGGTACCGTCTTCCGGACGAGAAGGGGAAACCGACGATTGCCGTCGAACCGAACTACCACACCTGCGGCGCGTTCTACGGCTATCAGGCCGCGTCGCGGAATGTGACCAAACCCCAGGGGAAATGGAACAAGATGACTGTCGTCGCGCTCGGCACACGCCTGATGGTCGAACTGAACGGCATGATGATCAATATGATCGATACCGCCGAGTGGACCGACAACACTTACAGCCCGCTCGGCCCGATGATCGAAGAGAAATTCCGCGGGAAAGCTCTCGCCGAACAGGAACCGTACGGCTATATCGGATTCCAGGGAAAACATAGCGACACGATCATCCGGTACCGGAACATTAAGTTCGCTCCGATCGCCGAGCCGGTCATCCCCGGGGCCGACAAGGCCGCGTGGGAACCCCTCTTCGGTGAGAATCTCGAAAACGCCGAATTCAATCCGGAAATCTGGTCGATCGATGCCGACGGCGTCCTGCACGCGACCAAGGACGACGCTATCTGGGCGAAGGAGAAGTTCGGCGACGCGATCCTGCAGTTCGAGTTCAAGACGACCAAAGACGCCAACAGCGGCGTGATTATCGAGTGCACCGACAAGGAGAACTGGATCCCCAACTCTTTTGAGGTTCAGATCTTTGATTCGTTCGAAAAGGGGAACGGGTTGGATCAGTGCGGTGCGGTTTACGGCCGCGCCCCGACACTGGTGAACGTCTGCAAGGCTCCGGGCCAATGGAATAAGATGACCGTCGCGATGGTCGGCCCGATGATAGACGTCTACATGAACGGAACGCTGATCACCCACATGGACAAGAGCAAGTGGACCGACGCGGCGGCGAATCCGGACGGGAGCGAGGTCTTCTCGTGGCTGGTCAACAAGGCGCCGTGCGAGACGCCCGACAGCGGCTTCATCGGACTTCAGGGACTTCACGCTTCGCAGCCGGTTGTCTACCGGAACGTGATGGTGAAGCGTCTGGGGGAAGCGAAATAAGCATTCGGCGCACTCTCCCTTTTGTTTTTCCCGAACAGGGGTATATTATCGCAAGAAGTGCGTTTAAGCACGCGGGTCAGTAGCTCAGTCGGTTAGAGCGGGGGACTCATAATCCCTAGGTCCGGGGTTCGAGTCCCTGCTGACCTACTCAGGT
>ONWH01000343.1 GCA_900321495.1 uncultured Planctomycetota bacterium | reverse complement strand
GCTCAGACGGTGCATCAGCGCCAGGATGAAGACAAGTGCGAATCCGGGGAGTTCCCGAAAGAACTCGACCACTCCGCGCTGAAAGATGGTGATCCCGTGAATATCGGAAAGGTAGTTGTTCAGCGCGGCGGCGAAACAGCCGACCCCGATCCCCCAGACCGCGATGCTGGTAAAGAACGCCCCGGCACTCGATGTGGCCGGTTTAAACTGATCGTGGGATTCCGCCATAATATATCCTCATTTCGGCACGGGAAAGCCAAAAGCGCATTATGGCGCAAAATGGGGATATGTCAATGAATCATCGCGCAGGAAGGGGGACAAATGCTGAGCGGGTCGATCCCGATTTCACATCGGAACGGGTTCAGCCCGCCTTAAAGTTGTAAACCGGTTTCAAGATTTCAATGATATCGACACTCTCGCGGATATCATCGATAATGTCGCTCAGCGACTTATAGGCCATGGGCGCCTCATCCAGGGTCGATTCATTGACAGATGTGGAGTACACACACGCCATTTCCCGGCGGTACTCGTCGATGCTCAGCTCCCTTTTTGCCGCGGTACGCGACATGATACGGCCGGCGCCGTGAGGCGCGGAAAAATTCCATTCCGGATTTCCTTTGCCCACCGCAAGTATGCTGCCGTCCCGCATATTGATGGGGATCAGCACTTTTTCGCCTTTATGAGCGGCGATGGCGCCTTTTCGGAGAATCATTTCACCGGTATCGATGTAGTTGTGTATGGTATGAAAACCTGCCAAAGGTTCAAGATCAAGCCGCTGCAGGATGATCTCGGCCATTCGTTCACGGTTTCTGCGGGCAAACCGCTGACAGAGTTCCACGTCATGGAGATAGTCATCCAGAAACCGTCCGTATACGAAACAGAGGTCATCCGGAATTGCCGCCGGACGGCTGTTCCGATACAGATCCTTTAAAGCGCTGTTGATTTCCGCGCGGCGGCCCGAAACTCTGTATTTGGAAATGAGAGCGTCGCGTTTGACGAAATAGTCTTCTTTTCCCCTGTTCAGGCCGATGGCGATCCTCTGGTAAAGCTCGGCTACCTGCTTGCCCAGGTTACGGGAACCGGAGTGGATGACCAGATGTTTTATGCCGGTGGCGGATTGGTCGATTTCAATGAAATGATTCCCGCCTCCCAAAGTGCCAAGGCTCCGTTCCAGACGCTTTGTGTCGTTTAGTTCACGGTAGCAGCGCAGAACGGTCAGATCAAAGCGTTCCTGCCGAGCTTCCCAGACGTTCATGCCGGAGGGTATGGCATGCGCGGCGGCATCCATCCGCTCCATATCGATTTCGATTTTGCCCAGAGTGACGGTGTACATACCGCAGCCGATATCGACTCCGACGATGTTGGGCACAACTTTGTCGGTGACCGTCATTGTCGTGCCGATCGTGCACCCTTTCCCGGCGTGAACATCCGGCATAACGCGGATACGGCTGCCCGCCGTGAACTCGAAGTCGCACATTCTGCGGATCTGTTCGACAGCTTCGTCTTCGATGACTTTTGCAAAGCAAAGTGCGGTGTTTACTTTTCCACTGATCTTCAGCATTTCCGTCGTTCCCGTGTTTTGAACGTATGAGCCGTTTGCCGCCGGTATGCAAACCGACCCGCGAACCGCATCGGACGGTTATATCTCCATCGACGTGTGTAAAGCGGGCAGACGATCCTTCCTGTCGGACGGGGTGTCTTAGCAGTGCGGCAAACGGACTTTGCGGTTTACGGAAGCTCAATGAACTTTACCGTTGAGCCGGAGATCGGACCGAGCTCGAGGACTCCATTAGTATAGCCGATTGCCGATTCGGCCGGTTCGATACGTTCTCCTGCGTCAATCGACGCGACACGGGCTGTTCCTGAGGCGGGAACGCCTGATAAGCGTACCTTCAGTGATTCCGCCTTTTTTCCGAATGAGGCGACCATCAGGCGCTTTTGCCCGTTCTCCCCCGCGCCGCCGAGAATCACAAAATTTGCGGGCGCCTTTCCGCACCTGATCCTCTTTGGCGCCGCAAAACGCATTTCACCGAACCCGCGAAACACATAATACGTCTTGTACGGAAAGCTGTTGATGTCCATCAGCCCCCAATCATCTTCCAGAAGCGAAGTGCAGTAGTAGTTGGCACTGTCAAGCGGCGTGTCCTGCCAAAGCGCCAGTGCGCAAGCGATAAACGCCGCTGAGTCGATTCCGTTGATTCCGCCGTCACCGTGGTTGACATCCCTGTGCGCATCACGTCCTCCTTCCAGTCCCTGGACAATATCCCATGTGGTGTTGAAATAATGCCATTCATCAAGATGGAGTTCGGTTTCGGCAAATCCGCGCTCGTCGAGCAGGCGCCGGACCGTTACTGGCGCTTCCATGATTTCGTCAAACGAAGAGGGATAAGCATGCCACGAGCAGAAATCGAGCGGTGCGTTCTCTTTTCGGCAGAAGTCGATAAACTGTGCCAGGAGTTTTTCATCGCATCCCGCCAGCGCGGGGCCGCCGACTTTGATCTCCGGAAACTCCTCTTTGAGCCGTTTCGCGGTTTTCACATAGAAACGGCAATAAGACGAAAAATCCCGGTCGTCCCACATCAGCGGAACCATATTCGGCTCGTTCCAAATTTCCCAGTATTCGATTCCGTAATTGAACCCGTCCGCCCAGCCGCGGTTGTAATGCCGGATAATTCCGGCGAAGATTTCCCCCACCTTTTCCACGTCTTCCGGTTCTTTTGCAAAATAAGTGTTTGGCGCCGAATGTTCGATGCTGACTCCCAGCCGGTACATGATCGGTGCGCCGCCGTCGATGATCGTCTTGATATAGTCGTCGGTCGCGTCGAAATAGTAGTTCGCCGGATCGGCGGGATCGTCGTTCATATTTCCGAAAATCAAATGCATGTCAACAAGCCGGAGTCCAGGATTGTCCCACGGCGCGTCGTGGAGCCGGACAAGCCCGAACCGCGCGTTATTGAAGAGTTCCCGCTGACCGTTGTACCGGCTTGTTACCAGGCGCGGTCCGAGATTGGTTCCGTTGACCGGTTTGATCTGTCCGACTGTTTCCGAAAAGTCGGCAGTGAGCATAATCGCCAAACCTTCCTGGGCATACGTCGGACCGGTGTTCAGGCAAAATAATACCGCGAAGATCACCATCGCGGGGATAAAGGAGCTTCGGCTCATTTTTCAGTCTTTCCGTTAAATGTGTGATTTCAGCATTATTCTGAAACAATTTACCGACATGAGCGGAATCAGCTTTTCCCGAAAAAAGGTCTCGGCGTCGAGCCGGTTTCCTTCGCCCCGTTCAGCCTTTTCAAACGTCGCCCCCAGGTCAAGAAGCGCGGCCTGATCGAGAGTTTGGATACCCGTCTGTTCCTTATCGAGAGCAAACGGTGAATAGCTCGGGAAGTCGGCGTAGTTCCCGCGCAGCGAGGTTACAATGTACTCCTGACCGTCGATCGTATACGACTGGTCGTAGAGAATTGCCCTGGTAAAGGATCCTTTTTCGCGACGCGCGGCCTTATCCGCTTCGGCGAGGAAATATAAAACCGGTTCGGGATACGAGTGGTATTCCAGATGCCAGACGGTTCCCAACCGGGTAACGAACAGCGTATGCTCAGCATAATGTTCGGTCGGAATACCCGGTTTCGGAGCGCCGGCGAACATTGCCGCGAGTACTGCCGCGGGATCGGCTTCATTTCCGTTCTGCACTGTCTGATATGCCTTGGCGTAGATACCTTCAATATGAGCTGCCAGACCGGCATATTCCGGTTTTGGGCCTGTTGCGATCTTAAAGACAACCGGAGCCGCCTGACCTTCAACCGGCTGAGTGAACTCCTGGTACAGGTACATATCGTCGTAGAAGACGCGGGTTGGTTTCATGGGGATCGTTCTTTTGGGGTGAAGCCGATTGGTTTTCTGTCCCGTCACCGT
>ONWH01000186.1 GCA_900321495.1 uncultured Planctomycetota bacterium | reverse complement strand
TCGAAGGCACCCCGCAGTCCAAGCACAAAGGCGCTGTCGGATTCTTTGTCGCCCAAAGGATTTTTAACGAACTGGGCGAACGGCGAAAGGTGCGCGAAGTCGTTGAAGACATGGCGGTAATAGGCTTCGACGAAATGCTCTTTTCCCGGATCCTCGAGCAGATCAGAGAGTGTGTCGCCCGGCTCGGCGATACCGTAGCCGACGCCGATCACGTCGCGGTGCCAGCAGGCGTTGAAGTGCTGAAACTGCACGCCGCCGCTGTAATGCTTGGTGACATAGTTGTACTCGGCGTCGCCGTAGCCGAAACGCCCCCAGACACCCAGATAGTGCGAGAGCTCCTGGTCGAAGTTCGTTCCGAATCCGGCGCTCGTCCCCTTTTTCCCTTCGGCGGTATAGGCGTACATTTCGGAGCGGCTGACCCAGCCGTAGAAGCGGAGGTTCCCTTCATGTCCGCCGGCGTCGAGATGGAAGTCGGTTTCCAGAATGCCGAACCCGTGATGGAAGATGTCGGTCCAGCTGTCCGTTTTGTCCGGGAAGCCGTCCTCGTCAAAATCAATCTCGCCGTCTTCGGCCAGATAGGCGGCGCCGACCGAAATCGCTTCCCCGAAATCTTTCCAGAGCATCACGCCGAACGACGGGCAGGCGTATTCGTAGCCCAGGGTGAGGTTGTGAACGAATCCGGTCGAGTTGAACTGGGAAATCCCGCTGTTGGCGTAATTGTTCGTATCGAAGTCGGTCGTCAGGTCGAGATGGCCGATCCGGAACCGCCAGCTTTCGTTGCATCCGAATGCGTGTTCATACCACAGTTCGGTGAATTTGAGGTTACTGTCCGTTTCAACTTCATCGTTGAACACCGCGAGCGTCGGAATGCGCCCGTCGAGCGCGCCGCCGTAACCGGCTTCCAGAAGACCGTAGAAAGTCCCCTTCTCGCCGAGATGCATCAGGAACCCGAAGTCGGCGGTATAGACCGCGTCGGTTTCACGCCTGTAAGAATCCGTCTTGTTCATGTTCGAGACGAGTTCGCCCTCGACAACCACACCCCACTCGATCGAGTCAAAAAAAGCGTCGGCGGGATCCTGCTCTTCCGTCTGGCCGTAATCGCGAAGTTCGCCGAGACGGTCGCGTTCAATCCGGCGGATCACCTCGTCGCTCCGGCGCGGGGTTCCCAGCGATTGGGGCTGCCGATCGGGAATAAGCGACTGTTCCGTTGTGATCGGCTCCGTTTCGTTTCCGATCAGCCGGTCATAGACCGGATCGTCCGAAGCCGCAAGAGCGCCTGTCAGAAGGCCGCTCAGAATCGCGGCCTGCGTAATGGAACTCTTAAACACTCTCTTCTTCAAAGACACATCCATGCTCCTTTCCTTGCGCGGCGCGCAAGTCCAACATCCCTATTCGGGCGTCGCGAGGAAAAAAGCAAGAGGAAAGCCGACGGTTCGGCGATTGCTTTCAACGCTCCGGAACAAGCTCTTTTTTCGTCCCGGCTTCCGTGCCGGAATCTCTCCGACACCAACATCGGAAATCGGATTGGGGGGATTTTACCGAAAGGACCAATTTTCGGGAATTTTTCAGTCGTTTCTGATGTTCGGGTTCCGGTTAGATAAAATAGGAAAACTTTGCCGTCAGACCCCTTGAAAAAAGGAGCCAAATTTTTCGGAGGACCTGTAAATGAACCCGGTTTGGGAGTTCAAAGCGGAGTTCAAGCCGGGAAAATGTTAAAAGTCAACGGATATATCAAATTTGCCATTTTAACTGAATATTCGGATTCCCGTTCGACGATAGGATAGAAGAAAATCCAAGCAGGGTGCATTCTGCATTATGCACTCTTTATGCACTCTGCATTCAAACCGACATTTCAGCGGCCGAAACAGAAAAAACCATGAAACGAACGCGAAACCGCCGGGGAATCTTGATTGCGGTGATGGCATGCGCGATCGGCGTGTCGGGAATCCAATCTCTCGAGGGCGGGGAGATGCCGGAAATTGACTCTGACCCTGTTCTGAATGAATTGATACTCGCTTCGGAGTTTCCGGCTCCGCCGACGGATGAAGTCCGGGAATGCACACTGAGCCTGAACGAGCTGATTACGGCGGTTGCCGAGCGTCATCCGTCGGTGGTGCAGGCGCGGAGCTTGTCGGATGCCGCTTACGGCGAATGGATTCAGGCCGGATTGCAGGCAAACCCGGAAGTTGCCTATGCTGGCGATGAGATTGGGGGATACAAGGAATGGGGAATACAGGGCGTGGAGGTTTCCCAGGAGGTGATTTCCAAAAAGAAGCGTTTCGCGCGCCAGGCAGTGGCGGTTTCCGACCAGCATGTGGCCCAGCAGAATGTCTCTCTCTATACCCAAAAAGCGGTCAACGATGCCCTCCTTGCCGGATATGCGGTGATGATTGCCCGGGACAAGGTTGAAATGGCGAAAGATCTGCTGGAGCTTTGCCGCAAATCGTCGGAAACGGTTCAGACGCTGCTGGATGTGGGGGAAACGGCGGCAACGGACCTGATGGTTAATCAGATCGACCAGATGGAAGCCGAATCGACGCTGGCTCAGGCGAACCTGGAGCTGGAGACCGCACAGGACAATATTGCGATTCTTCTGGGGGAATCACTCTGCACCCGATATACAATCAGCGACTGTCTTGAAGAGATTCCGCTGGAGTTGGACGAACAGGCGCTTTGGACACGGATACTCGAGGAGAGTCCGGCGATGGGGCTGGCCCGCGCCGAATACGCTGCGGCAGTTGCACGTGTCAATCAGCAGGCTGCCGAGGCGAAGACGAACATCACCGGAGTGGGAAAGGTTCAGTATAACACATACGAACGCCAGACGGAAGTGGCGGTCGGCGTCTCGATTCCGGTTCGTGTCAATGACCGGAATCAGGGGAACATCCTTAAAGCCCAATACGAAGTCCAGGCGGCCGAAGCCAATATCCGCCGGACGGAAATGACGCTGCGCAAGGCATTTCAAGCCCGGCTGTTTGAATTCCTGTCGGCCCGGCGCAAAGTCGTTCTCTATCGGGAGAGCCTGCTTGAGAAAGTCAATAAAACCTTCGAGATGATTTCCGAGGCGTATGCCCATGGGCAGAGCACCTATATGGAACGCCTCATGGCGGAACAGTCTCTCAAAAAGGTCCGTATGGATTACCTGGACAGTCTCCATTCCATGGTCGTCGCGCGGATCCTTCTTGAAGGCTTTTTGCTGGAAAACGCGGATGAGTGACCGGCCGTTCCAAGCGCGGCCGCTGACGGCACATCTGACCGGGACACCGCCGGGCCGGATGTGCCGTCAATTGTTTAGTAAACGACCTGATGCCTAATTTTCCCGTTCGATGCCGAGGATATCGGCTCCGGCGAGCTCCTGTTCGAGCCGCTTTTGAGCGGCGCCCCGGCCGAAAAGCCAAAACAATGCCGGACGAACGAAGAACTCGGTCATCGTCGAGGTGATCAGCCCGCCGACAATGACGGTTGCGATCGGATAGAGGATTTCACGGCCCGGCGTCTCCGGAGAAAGGGTGATCGGCCAAAGTCCCAGAATCGCTGTCAGGGTTGTCATCATGACCGGAGCCACACGGTCTTTTCCCGCCCGCAAAATCATCGATTTTGTCCAGGATTCCCCCTCGTAACGGACGAGATGGAGATAGTGGTCAAGGATCAGGATTCCGTTTCGCGAGGCGATTCCGCAAAGGGAAATCATGCCGACCAGGTTCGGGATCGAGCGATCCTGGCCCGTTAAAAGGATTGCCGCCACGCCTCCCGCCAGTCCGACCGGCAGTGCCGAAAGGACCTGCATTGCCAGATTCATCGAACCGAACATTTTATACAGAACCAGCACAATTCCGATTAACGAACCGATAAAGCAGATCATCAGTGTACGGGACGATTCCTGCTCGCTTTCGAACAAGCCGGTCAGTTCAATTGAAATACCGTCCTGGCAGAGTTCGTCCCATTGGGGAAGGAGAATTCTGTCGATTTCCTCTTTAATTTCGACCGGGCTTCGAACCGGAGGGCTGATTTCGACCGCAATCTGGGGGCGGCCCCCTTCGTGGTCGATCCGACTCGGACCTACCGCCTGAGGATCGATCTTCGCGATTTTCGACAGGGGAACCAGAACCCCGGAATCGGTCCGGAACGGAAGGCGTTTCAGGACATCGAGGTCTTTCCGAAAGGAGTCGTCGGCCCGAAGCAAGACGTCGTAGGACTGTTTTCCTTCGAGAATCTGCGTGGTTACTTCCCCGCGCATTACGGTTTCCAGCTGCCGGTTGATCTCTTCCGGAATCAGCCCGTAACGCGCCAGCGCCTCCCGGTCGAGAATAAATTTGATCTGCGGAATGTCCTGCTGAATCGGAGAAAGCCGCATCGTTCCGATGCCGGGAATCGCCGAAAGAAGCCGCTGAATTTCCCATGCCCGCCGCCGGAGCCGGGAGGGGTCGTCCCCCCGTATTTTCAGAGCGATTTTCGAGGTTGTTCCGGTCCGCAAATGAGCCATCAGATGCTGAATCGGCTGATCGTAAAACGCCGTGGCTCCGGGAATTTTTTCCGGGGCAATCACGGAATCGATGTCGGCAAAAATCTCGGAAATGCTCCGGCCGGATTCGGGGTTGAGTGTACACATCATTTCCGAAATGTTGACCGGGACGGCATGCTCGTCCCGTTCGGGACGGCCCGTTTTCCGGACGACCGAATCGACCCCCTGAATGGAGAGGAGCTCTTCGGCGATTTTCGCCCCGAACCTGTCGCTCGTTTCCAGCGACGTGCCCACGGGAAGAATCACATTGACCTGAGGCGCCCCTTCGTTAAAGGGGGGCATAAAATCCCGTTTGAGCGTGAAGAAGAGGAAACCGAAAACAGCCGTGGCGACCGAAGCCAGCGTTAAAACAGTCCTCGGAAAAGCGAGTGAAAAGCGTATGGCCAACTCCGCCAGGAACTGGCATACGCGCAGAATGACCGATTCCCGGATTTTGTTCTTCTTCGCCTTCTGCGGAAGAATCCAATAGGCGAGAACCGGCGTTACGGTCAGCGAAACCAAAAGCGACGCCAGCAGGGAAACGATGTAGGCAACTCCCATCGGTGCAAAGAGTTTCCCCTCCATGCCGGAGAGAAAAAAGACCGGAAGAAAGACAATGACCACGATCATCGTCCCGTAAACGATGCTGTTGCGGATCTCGGCACTGGCGTGAAACACGACGGAAAGCGTTTTTTCCCGCTCCTGCCGGGGTTTCTTGAAGTTTTCCCGCAGCCGGCGGTAGATGTTCTCCACGTCCACAATCGCGTCATCAACCAGTTCGCCGATTGCCACGGCGAGGCCCCCCAGCGTCATTGTGTTGATCGAAAGCCCCATTCGGGCGAAGATCAGGCACGCCGTAAGGAGCGAAACCGGAATCGCCACAATCGTGATGAGCGTGATCCGCAAATTCATCAGAAAGATGAAGAGAACCAGCACGATCAGGACCGCTCCGACCCAGAGAGCCTCGACGACGTTCGCCACCGCGAGATTGATGAAGGTCTCCTGCTCGTAGAGCGGCTCGATTTTAATGCCGGGGGCCGTTCCGTGCAAAGCCCGCTCAATTTCTCCCGATACGGCGCGTATCTGCTTTGAAAGGCGGCGTGTGTCGGTGTCGGTCTGTTTTTCGATCACCAGGACCACCGAAGGGCGGGAGATGACCGAGCCGTCTTCATTTTTCCGGTAGACCCCGCTGGTTCCGACTTTGACCGCCGGCTGCGCTGCAATACGCGCCACTTGCGACAGCCGGACCGGGGGATCGTTTTCCGGCCCGACCACCAAATCGTTCAGCTGCCGGTAGTCGTCGATTCGGCCAATGGTCCGAACCAGGAGTTCATTCGGCCCGGTCCCGGTTAAGAATCCGCCGGTGACATTCCGGCTGCTTCCTTCCAGGGCCTCCTTGATCGCGTCGAACGTGATGCCGAACTGGTACATCGCTTTCAGGTCGGCAAGGACCTGATACTCCTTTCGGTCGCCGCCGATCACGAGCACTTCGGAAACACCGGCAATCGAAAGAATCCGGGGGCGGACCGTCCAATCGGCCAGAGTCCGGAGTTCCATCGGAGAGATGTCGCCGGTTTCGTCCCAGAGGGTCAAATACATGATCTGCCCCATCATCGAAGCCATGGGGGCCATCTGGGCCGTTACCCCGGGGGGCAGAAGTTCGGCCGCCATCTGCAGGCGTTCCTCCACGATCTGGCGGCAGCGCAGCGGGTCGTTTCCCCAGCCGAATTCGATCGTCAGCATCGACAGACCGACGGTTGAACTGCTCCGGAGCGCCACCACCCCGGCCGCCCCGTTGAGATAGGTCTCCAGCGGAAGTGTTACGAGCGTTTCCACCTCTTCCGGAGCCATTCCGGGAGATTCCGCCATGACCACCACCCGCGGGCGGTTTAAGTCGGGAAGGACATCGACCGGCATTTTCCTCATGCAAACGAATCCCGCAGCCGCCAGAAAAACCGCCGCTGCGATGACGGCCAGCCGATTGTTCAGGGAAAAACGTATGATTGTATTAAACATGGGTTATCTGTCTTGTCTGATGGGTTTTTATCATCCGGCTCTTTTTCCGGCCTTTTCTCCGGAACCGGCGGCAAAAGGCGGCTGTTCAGTGGACGTGATCGCCATGCTGAATTCCGCCCCCGCCTGCCGCTTTATGCTCCGATGCCGAGAGGGCAGAAAGGAGAAAATCGGCCCCCCAGCCGGCAACGGGCGCCCCGAGCGGAACCGAACCGTCGTTGGACAGGACCGCAAAATCCTTTGTTTGGTCCAATACCGTAACGGCGCGCTTTTTCCAGATCATTTTGTCTTCTTCGGTTCCGGTTTTCTCAAATACGATGGCTTCCCCCAAGTCGTGCGCCAGCGCCGCGGCCGGCAAGACGATGACGCCGGGCATCTTCTCGTATTCGATTGCCAACGTGCACCGTTCGCCGGGACGATGCCGCCACTGAATGAACCGGCGCGCTTTCCCGCCGGAATCGTTCCCCGATTCAGAGATTTTTCGCTCATTGACCAATTCGGCGTAACAAAAGACCACCCCTTCGGAGTTGACCTCGTTTTCCATTGAACGGAGTGTTAACCCCCCGACCGCCTCGCGCTCGGACGATGCGCGGTTCTTCATCTCCCGGTTATCGAAATAGACGGTGACCGGCTTTCGATCCTGAATCGCCTCGATCGCCGCCTTTTCGTCTCCCGCAAAGAGCTTCCCCTTAACCATCAGGCGGTTCATGCGGCAAAGCTGGCCCAGCGAATCCCCTTGTGTTACCTGCTGCCCGACATCGACCGACAACTTTTCAAACGTCGCCAGCGGCTCGTCCGATTCCGATTCGGCAAAGTCCGGCGCAAAGACGGTGATCTGTTTTACGATCTCGCCATTGTCCAGGGAGTGCTCGATTTCCTCCCGCGTGAGACCGAGGAGTTCCAGCATGCCCTTTTTCCCGGCGATTTCACTCTCTAACCGCTCTCTTTCAAAGAGGACTTCCCGCTGTTTCTGCGGAACAATTCCCGCATCCAATCCCTGAAGCCGCTGTTGTTCCTGCTGGTTGATCTGCAGAGCTTTCTGCAGCAGCAGATAATCGTTCTGCGCCGTAATCAGATCCGGATGATTGAGCTGGATCTCGAAAAGCGGCTCTTTCGGCGCCACCGCCGTTCCCGATTCCGGATAAATACGGGTAATGATTCCTGTTGCCGGAGCGGGGATCTGAATATTGGTATGTCCCGGAACCTCTTCCAGAACAGCCGGAATCTCAAATGTGCGGGAGTAGTCCTGTAACTCAATGACCCGCAGGACGGAATCGTCAATGCCGAAATTTTTTGCCGCGCTTTGACTGAGGACAATTTCGTCGATCGGCTTTTCCCCGTGGTGATGACCGTGGTCATCGTCGCCGTCGTGTTCGGAGTGGTGATCGTGGTCTTCGTCGCCGTCGTGTTCGGAGTGGTGACCGTGGTCTTCATCACCGTCGTGTTCGTGGTGATGATCGTGGTCTTCGCCGCCATCGTGTTCGTGGTGATGACCGCTGTCTTCGCCGCCGTCGTGTTCGTGGTGATGATCACGGCCGCCTGATTCGGTTAAGGTCCGGCTGAAAGCCCCTTTCCAATCCTTGAGAACGGGAGCGATGATTCCCCATTGGGTCACGATTCCCCCCAAAATACCTCCCAATAGAATCAGAGCGAAAAGAACTTTGGATCCCGTATTTTTCTTGTCCGTTTTTTCCCGATCACTCATCGGCTTATCTTCCCTTTTGATCTGGATGACATTCTGTGCAGCGGAATCTCTATCGGCCTTTCGCCAACAGGCCTTCTCTTGTCCGCACCCGGAAAAGGGAAGGGTTGATTCCCTATCATGACACAGAAGAACTGCAAATACACTCCATTACGTAAGATTTTACGTAAGATTTATGGAACCAACGCAGAACAGGCAAAATATCAAACGAGAAAACGGTCCAGGATAAGGTGGATTCGCCTGGTTTTTTTCGTGAGAATACGCTCTCCCGGCAGCAGCGATGCCGTCAGCGCTTCGTTTAAGCGGGAATCGGCCGGCAGGAACGAACAGAAGCCAAGCACCAACAGGAAAAGAAAATGGGCGTTCTCTTGCGACAGGTCACTTTCCAGGCAATGGCAGGCTCCGTGACGGCATACTGTGTGCTGATGCTCTTCCGCCCGAAGCGAAGCGTTTTCGATGAGAAAAACCGGCTGCTCCAGAAAAGAGGTGCAGGAATCTTCCGGCGCTGTGAAGAAAAAGGCAGCAGAATGGCAATCCCCCGAATCCGCACAAAAGCCGAGAAGGGATTCCCCTCTCGTGCAGAGAAACGAATGCAGCATTACCGCCGCTATCGTCAGATACTGAATTGCCCGGTTCATTCGCCTATTGCAACTGGCTTTCCACTTGTGCCAGCGGCCTTTTGACCTGAAAAAGCACAAAAACGCGCGCCCTTTTCGGCAAATGCAGAAAAGGGCGAAAGAATCACCTG
>ONWH01000138.1 GCA_900321495.1 uncultured Planctomycetota bacterium | reverse complement strand
TCGGCGATCATCTGGCGGACCTCGTCTTTCTGCTCATTGATCTGGCGGAGAACCCGTTCCGACCGCGCGCGGAAAGACTCGATGTTCTGGCGCAGGGCGGATTCGCGCGCGTCGAGATCGGCGGCTTTCCGGTCAACGAGTTCCTCGCGGCGGCGCACGTTCTCTTCCCGGCGCGTCAGCGACTCGATCGCCTCGCGCAGTTCGTTCCAGCGCGCCGCGAGTTCCGATTCCCCGGCGGCGAGATGCTCGACCCGTTCGGCGGTCGAGATCTTCGTCTTCTGAACGATGTTCTGGAATCGGGCGATCTGCGCGTTCAGCGCGCTCTCGCGCCGGTCGAGGTCGTCGAGTTCGGGTTCGGGCCGGGTGAAACGGAATTGGTCGTCGTACATAGGCTCTTCTCTCGCTAAAATGCGGCGCGGAAACGCTAAATCCCCCGCAATCGTTATTATCGGCACATTTTAACGGAAAATTTAGTCAGCCGGGTCCCGACGCGCTTATCCGCGGAGGTGGCCCCAAAAATTGATGAGCTAATCCCAGTTCAGCCGGTAGGCGTCGAAAACCGGCCCGTCGACGCAGGTCCGGCGGTAATCGGTCTTCCCGTCGTCCCCCCGGTATTCGACGACACAGCCGAAGCAGAGCCCCATACCGCACGACATCGGCGTTTCGAGCGAGGTCCAGCAGGGGAGATTCCCCAGACTTTTGGCCGTCTCGAAAACCGCCGCCAGCATCGGGCGGGGTCCGCACGCGGCGATGAGCGCGCCGTCGGCCGTTTCGCTCCCCGCATCTTTCAACAGGTCGCTGACCGTCCCTTTGGCCCCTTTTGAGCCGTCGTCGGTCGCCACCCGCACATCGACTCCCAGCGCGCGGAAATCATCGAGGTTCGGAACACGGTTCCCGGTACGGGCTCCGTAAAAGAGGAAAAGTTCCGGTCCCTTGTCGAGCGAGGCGTACTTCTCGGCGAGCATGTAAAACGGCGTGTAGCCGATCCCGCCGGCGGCCATGAAGATCCGTTTCGCGGCAGGCCGCCCCCCCTCTTCGATCGGCGCCCAGCCGCTTCCCAAAGGTCCCCACCACTCGAGAGGAGTCCCCGGCTCGATCCGTGAAAGGCGGCCGGTCATGTTCCCGACGACCAGGTAGATCACCTGCACACGCCCCGCGGCGCGGTCGGCGCGGTAGACGGCGAACGGCCGGCCCAAGAGGGGAGAATAGAGTTCCGGCAGCCGGAGCATCACGAAATGACCCGGTTCGACCGCACAGGCGAGTTCCGGCGCGGAAAACTCGATCAGCCAGGTCGACTCGGCGACGGGCCGGCTGCCGGTGACCGAGCCGGTCCCCGTCTTCAGTTTGGGATGCCCCCCCTCGAACAGACTCTCTTTTTCGGCGGCCATCGATTTCTCCTCAATTCCGTGTCACTTGTGATCAGGGGCGGCGATATAGTTTTTAACCCGTTCTTTGAACGCGTTGAAGGCATACATCGACTGTTCGTCGGTCAGATACCGCTCGTCGTAGCGCATGCCGAATCCGAGCCGGCCGGCGTAGGTCCAGACCCCGCAGCCGGTAAAGGTCTTGGCACGGAACGGCGGCATCCCGCAGAACGA
The DNA here is from genome assembly GCA_900321495.1 of uncultured Planctomycetota bacterium. Taxonomy (GTDB): domain Bacteria; phylum Planctomycetota; class Planctomycetia; order Pirellulales; family Thermoguttaceae; genus RUG695. The sequence continues at coordinate 11,350 of ONWH01000138.1, read as the reverse complement.
TTCCAGAACCGTGTCGCCGACGATCAGCCGGCCGTCGCCGGTGTGGGGAAGCGGGGTCTTGCTGAACAGAATCCCCAGATTCGAGAGAACCGTAGTCGACCAGCAGCGTCTCCCGTGCAGAACAATCCTGATTCCGCCGAACGTGTTTCGTTTCGAGCGGAGGTTGACCAGAAGCGCGTATCCCTGGTCGGTCTTCTTGATCCAGTCGGTCTCGCGGTGGATCTCCTGCGCGAACGCCTCGTCGTCGGTGATCTGCGAAGGGCGGCGGTCGAGAAAGACCATCGAAACGACGTTCGCGGCAAAAATGTTCGGCATGTCCGCCGGACGCATATTGACCGGCATCGCCACGCGGATCCAGCGGTCCTTCTCCGGCACGAATTTCCGTTCGAAGTCGCCGCACGCGCGGAAAAAGTCGCACATCAGCCGGTCGTTGAGCGAAAGGCCCTCCGCCTTCGCACGGGTGCGGTAGGCGAGCGTCTCTTCCGGGGTCAGGTAGAAGAGTTCCGTCCGGTTCGGATTGACCACCGGCGTGGTGTAGTCAATCTTTTTGATCGGCAGAAACGGCTTGGCGTCGTGCAGGAGCATATCGCGGGTCGATTTGATCCCGTGCGAAAGGAGCCTGAAATACCTCTTCCAGGTCTGGCCCGGCGCCTGTCGGATCGACATGCTCTCCGGCGAAAGAACCTGATATGCATCGGGAGAAACCGGTGTCCCCTTTTTCGCGGCGTAGTTGAGGAAGAGGTCTTCAAAAAAAGACATATTCCCCATTCCGTCCGAGACCGAATGGTGAACCGAAAAGCCAAGGTCGGTCATCGGCCGGCCGTCTTCCTCCCACGCGCGGTAAAAGACGCCCAGACCGTGCGACTTTCTGATGTCGGGCGGAATGAGCCCTTTCTCCTCGTCTTCCGACTTGTAGAAAAGAATATCAGGTTCCGCCGAATCGAACCGCCAGTAGGGTCTTCCGCAGCGCAGTTCGATCCGCGCGTTCATCAGCGGATGCCGCGCGGCGGCGGCACGGAGCGCGTCGAGGAGGAGTCCCGGGTCGAGTCTGCCCGAAAAGCGGAACCGCTGCCAGCTGGTCATCGGAAACGCCGGCGTCTCGTCCCAGAACATATACTCTTCAAAAGGGGTCAGACGGAACTCTTTACGGAATCGGCTCATCTGTCAACCTGCGATTCTAGGCCGTTACGGGACGGCCCGCAATATATGTGTTACCGCAGACCGGAGGCAAGGCGCGAACGCTGGGCGAACCGTTCGCGCAGCGCTTTCAGACGCGGATACTCCTCATCGGCGGCGGTGTCGGTGCCCGTCTCTTCGGTGACCGAAACGGCAAACCAGCCGTCGGTGACGCGGCACAGCCCGGTCGACAGTCCGGCGAACCGCTCGTCGCTGTCGAAGAGTTTCGGGCGGAGAACGATCTTCTGTTCCGGCGCGAAGATTTTCGAGAAGAGTCCCCGCAGCGGAATCTGCGCCCTGATGTTCATCGGGCCGACGATCCCGACCACGCCGTCCCGCTGCAGACAGGGAACCCCGCGCTCGTCGCTGGCCACGGCATAGGTCACGACCGCTTCGACATCTTCCCAGCTCTGATTGCCGAGCTCGATGTAGTCGAAGCGCAGCCGGAGCCTGATCGACTGTTCGCGGAACGAAACGGAAACCGGATCGGTTTTACACATTTCAAATTCGACCCACAGGTCGCCGTCGTATTCCAGTTTCGGCGCGTCGCGGTGGAATTTCGCGGCGATGTGCGCGGCAAGGTCCTCGGGCGTCCAGCTACGCCCCCCCAGATCGAGACTGGCGAGAAAGACATTGACCGCCGATTCATGAACTTTCAGGTCGGCGAACGCCCCGCGCAGGGTCGGCGGCTCGACGGTCTGGCTGCCGAGCGAGGCGGGCTGCGAAAGGCGCATCGAGGCCAAAAGCCAGTCTTTCGTGGTGCGCGCGTCCTGAAGAGTCAGGCTCAGGCCGAGCTCCTCCAGACGGCTGTAGAAGTTGTCCGAAAGGCGGCCGTTCAGAAGTTCAAACCGGTCGGCCGACTCGGTGTCGATCCGGCGTTTGACTTCCGCGGTGATCTTCTCGCGCGTCTCCTGCCGGAGCGCTTCCTGCCGCGACTGATACTCCCCCTTCACCATTTCGCGGGTCAGTCCTCCCAGAATCGGCACGAAGTCGATATTCGTGCGCACGTCGCTCAGAACGTTGCTGTTGTTGACGTCGATCCGCGAATCCGACCAGCCCATGCCGCGGTTCCCCCACTCGAGCTGCTTGACCCCGACGTAGTTGGCGTAACTCTCGTTGAAGATTTTCGCGGGGAAGACCTCGCTCTTGGTCGAGGCGACGATCCGGCCGGTGACGACCAGGTTCATCAGAAGGCGTTTCGGGTCGGGAACCAGCTGGATCCGCACCTGTGTATCTGTGCGGCGCGAGCCGGCAACGGGGTTCCCCAGAATCTTCTCCTGCACCACGTCGAATTCGGGATCGCGGATCGGAAGGAAGCGGTTAATGAACGCCTGCGAAATGTAGACTTTCAGATTCGGGTTGTTGTAGATCGTCCCGACCGCTTCCCCCATTCGGCGGCTCGAAGCCAGGGGGGACGTCTTCATCCGGTACGCCGCCCGGCCGAGTTCGCGCCCGGTATCGCCGCCGCCTCCCTGTTCATACTCTTCGTACAGCGCGAGAACGGCGTAGGGGTCCGACTGGTCGGCGGTCAGTTTTTTGAGCGCCTCGTGCCACTGTTTCGGTGCGGCGTGCCGGAAGACCTCCTTCTGCGCGGGGGTGAGAAGGCTCGAGTCGATTTTGCAGCAGATCGAGTTGATATGTTCGCGCAGCAGGGCAATGTCCGCCTGCCGCTCTTCGCTTTCGTACGCGGCGGCGCCGGTCAGGTAGGGACGGAAGAGGGCGTCGGTTTCACTGCCGTCCTGCCGGATCCGGTCGAGAATATTCATAAGGGTATCGACCTCGAAATTCTCCCGCCAGCGGCGGCCGGCAGGGGTGATCCCGAAATAGTTCCGCACCGCCGCCGTCTTCGTTCTCAGTTCGGCGATCTCGTCGGCGGTAATCGGCTGCGCCTGCTTATGGGCGTCGGTCGGATTCTGCTCGAAATAGTCGGCGGCCGCAGACCAGAGGTAGACCCGCCGGTCGAGCGAATGGCGGAACGAACGCATCAGCGCCGCCCGCTCCTCGGGGGTCAGCGCCGCCAGTCCGGCGGCATCGGCGGGAGGTTCCGACTGACCGGCGTATTTCTCCGAGGAAAGCGCCTGGGAGAACCCCTTTTCCCCCAGGGAGAACCGGCCGAACCGGCTGTGATGCTCCGCGAGGTACTTCGCCTCGTCAGAGGTCAGAAGCGCGGTTTCGGAATGGTCGTCCTGAACGATCTCGCCGCTCAGACGGCGGAGCGCGGCGCGTGCTTTGGCGGGATTCTCTTCCAGCAGAGTGAACGTGTCGCGCAGCTGGCCTTCAACCGAAGCGGACCACTCGGCGGTCGGTTCGAATTCGGCGAACAGGTCAAACCGGCTGTCGAGTTCCCCTTCGCTCATCCGGCGAACCAGATCGGCACGGAGATTGTTCCCCTCCATCAGCGGATCCGTCCCGTCGGGAAGCTGGCCGTCGGTCTCGACCGGCGCGCTCAGATGGGGCGAGGCGGCGACATCGCGCGAGAAGGCGTCGATATCGCCGACGTCGAGCATATTCGGTTCGGTGTTTTGAGCCGGTTCGGCGGGCTTGGCCGGTTCGGCACCCGGGCCCGGCACCTCCTCTTCAAAGGTGAAGCCGGTCGGAACCGGCGCGGTCTGCAAACCGTCCCCACCGGCGGGAACTGCGTCGATGAAAAGGCCGTCCTCATACTGGGCCAGGAAAAGATCGCCGTCGGCGGCCCTGAGCGTCCCGGCCGTGCCGAGCGATACCGACAGAACACCAAGCAGGAGGGCCAATGCGAGGCCGGTCATTACAGATATCGCGGATCCGCGGTTCACCATCCGATCTTGCGCGCCCTGTCTCATCGTCAAAGTTATCTCCGGCGCGAACGGTCCAGACTCCGGGTCAGAGCCGCCCGCGCAGACAAAAATTACCCTTCCAATCATCGGAAATCGGGCCGAACCGACTGAAGTTAAAATATGTCGGTTATGCGGTTTTCTCATTCGGCACGGAAAAAGCGGTTCGGAACGCGGCGGATTTGAAAAAGGGGACAAGCGGCTCAAATCGGGTTTTCGGCGGCTTCTTCCCCCCTTCCCTAAAATGAATTCGGGGGTATATTAGCCGTAAGTATCGATATTTACCTATAACCTTTGGGAAATCCGCGTCTTTCTACGGCAGGTTTCCCTCCGAATACCGCGGAGCAAATCATGACGATCGATAAAAGCCTGAAAGTTAAAAAAGGGGTCACCCGGTCCCGCAATGTGCTGACCCGTGTCGAACGGATCGAAAAGATGAAGGAGATGGACAAGTGGCAAGAGGGTGATTCTCCGTTCAGTCTTCCGAAGACCCGCGTCTACCGCGTCGTCCTGAAAAAGAAAAAGAAGGCCGTCAAGGCCGACGATGCCGACGCCAAAGCCAAGAAGTGAGCTTTCCGGCATCCCTCACCGTTTAAAAAAGCCGTCCGGGTATCCCCGGGCGGCTTTTTTCGGTACTTTCCGGAAATCATTCTATTCGCCGAAGAGTTCTCCCGCCCACGGGCGGCCGCCGTAAAATTCGCGCAGCCCGTTCCGAATCCGCGCGGCGCGCTGCGGGTCGCTTTCGTCGAGCGTGCGGGCATATTCCAGCTGTTCGGTGATCAGATCCCGTTCCACCTCTTCCTGATGCTCGAGACTCTTTTCGAGCCGTTCCAGCCGGCGGTGAGCCAGACGGACACATTGAGCCGGCAGGCTGAAGGGCGAAGACAGGTTCTCGTCCCGTTCGAAAATGTTCAGAAACGCGCGGAACTTCCGCACTCCCTCCTCAGGGTCCCGTTCGGCGGCTCGGAGCGCCTCGACGTAGGCCGACTCGATCAGCGAGCCGGGCTGGCCGCGGCGGAAGATCGAACGTTCGGCCAGGCGTGAAAGACGGGATTCGAGCGCGGCGTACTCCAGATCGCCGCTCAGACGGCGGATGCGGTCGGCACGCGGGTCGTTCGGATAGAGAGTGAGAAACTTCTGCAGGTCGCCCCGCGCCTGGCGGAGCGCGTCGGTATAGTCCGATTCATTCTCAGGCGAAACCCCTTCCAGACGCGACTCGATTCGCCCGTAGAGCCCGTCCGCCGAAGGACGGCGGAGCGACAGGCCAAGAAGGATTCCCGCCAGAAGAAGAACCATCGAAAAGACCAGAATCCGAAGCGAAAGGCGGGGGGGCCGTTCCTGATCCGTATAGGGGTCGAACTCCTCTTCGGGAACAGCGGTAAACTCGGGAAGGGGCGCCGACCGGTCGGCGCGGGTCTCTCCGGATGCCGATACGGGACCGGACTCGGTCCATTCGAGGGAAAGGCTTCCCGAATGGGGGGCGTCTTTCCCGCTCAGAACGCCGGTGGTAATCGTTCGGTCGCCGTCCGCCGTGTCGCCGGCGGTTCCGGTCCCGCCCGCCGACAGGTCGACCCGGCTCGGCGCCGCGTCCGTTCCGGCGAGAATCGTCTCGGCCTGACCGCGGTCACGGTCCCCTTCGCCGACGTTTTCGTCCGTTTCGAAGAAACGCGCCAGCCCTCCCGAGGCGGCGTGCTTTTCGAGAATCTCTTCCAGACGGCGCTGAACGATCAGCGCGTTGCGGGGACGCCTGTCGGCCCGGATTTCAAGCAGTTCCGAAAGGAGCGCGTCCAGCTCGCGCGGCAGGTCGGGCCGATACAGCCGCGCCGACTCGGCCGGCCCCTCCCGAAGCTTGTTCAGCAGTTCCGGAAGCGATTTCTTCCCGAGGGGGAACGGCGGAGTCTTCGTCAGCATGGTGTAGAGAACCGCGCCGAGCGAAAAAAGGTCGGTCTTCGGCGTGATCGGCCCGGACGAAGCCTGTTCGGGGGACATGTATTCGAGGGTGCCGATCACCGTATCGAGCGCCGTCATCCGTTCGCCGCCGAACAGACGGGCGATCCCGTAGTCGGAGACCTTCACTTCACCTTTGCTTGAAACGAGAATGTTCGCCGGCTTGATGTCGCGGTGAACGATCCCCCGGTCGTGCGCGTGGCGCAGAGCGCGCGCGGTGTTCACCCCGATATGAACCGCCTCTTCCCATGTAAAGCGGTGTTTGCGGCGCAGAAGCTGTTCGAGCGACGAGCCCTCGACGAACTCCATCGCGAAATAGCGGTACCCCTCGGCTTCCCCGAACCCGATCAGCCGGACGATATTCGGATGGTGCAGGCGTTTGAGCGTATCGATTTCCGCCTCGAACCGCTCACGGCGCACCGAGTCCTCGTCGGCGGGCGAAAGGAGCACTTTCAGCGCCACCGGACTCGGCGAAGCGTTCTGATGCGCCTCATAGACCGCCCCCATCCCCCCTTTGCCGAGGAGGCGCGTCAGACGGAACGGACCGAGCTGTTCGGGAATCGGCATGGCGGAGGACCGGCTATTTGGGGGGCGTGAACTTGATGTTCTCGATCAGTTTCACCACCTGGTTCTCGGGATTCACATACCCCGAAACGGCGGTAATCGCGTCAATCAGATAACGGTAGTGCAGATCGCCGTCGGCGGTGAACTCGGCCTCGGTTTTCGAAATGTCCCCGGCGCCGGTCTGCAGATAGTCGAAAACCTCGGCGCGCAGGCGGCCCATGTCGGTGCCGAGCGGGATCTGTCCGAAGACGATCGCGGTCAGGTCCCCCGCCTCGTTGCTTCGGAGGGTGATCTCCAGGGGAACGGTCTCGTCCATCGACTCGGACGAAGGGGGCGCGTTCACCGGCATTTTGATGTTGAAATCCCCTTCGACGGCGGGGATGCGGAACGTGATGATGAAGAAGGCCAGCAGATTGAAGACGATGTCGATCATCGGGGTCATCTGGAGTTTCGGCACTTCGGGAGAGACTTTCACATCGCGCAGACTCATAGCGGCTGAAACCCTCCTTCCGACTCGGGGGACCCCGCGAACCCTTCGCCGCCGTGCTTCGCGCGGAGCGTGAAGGTGACGATTCCGACCGACTGGCAGGTCTGTATGACACGCTGCACAAAGCCGACCGACGCTTCGGCATCGGCGCGGATGATCAGCGTGATATCCTCGGGCCGGATCTCACTGACGACCTTTTTCATGTTCAGCTCCTCGCTGAGGACCTCGCCCAGCGGGCGCGCCCCCGGCTGAATCGACGCCGGATCGAGCCAGCACCGCGCCGAACCGAGATAGATGTTCTCATCGGCGTCGACCTGAACGGTCATCGGTTCGCTCGGCGGAGTCTCGGGAGGCTGCGCCAGCTCGCTGTCGGGCAGATGAACCGCCTCGTTGCTTTCGGCCTGCGAGAAGTTAATGACCATGATAAAGAACGTCATCAGAAGGAAGACGATGTCGATCATCGGGGTCATGTTCGGCTCGAAGGCCTCGCTTTTTGGGGAAGCAATACGCATGTGACACGCCGTTTACTTTTTATGGGAGACCGAGGAAAACCGCCCGATGTAGTTGTCGCTGATGATCCCGATTTCGAGAATGAAACGCGCAAGACGGTTCTTGATGATGTCGTAAATCGCCAAGGACGGCAGTGCGATCGTCAGCCCGATCATCGTCGTGAAGAGCGCGGTGGCGATCCCTTCGGCAAGCTTCTGCGGCGAAGGGGTCGCGCCGCCGGCGGCGATCACCTGGAACGAGGCGATCATCCCGACGACCGTTCCGAAAAGCCCGACCATCGGGGCGAGGTTTCCGACCAGCGCCAGGTACCCGATCTGATGTTCGAGCTTCATCGTCTCTTCCTGGCCGACGTCCTGCATCGTCTGGACGGCTTTATCGTAGCCGCTGGGAACCTTCGAAAGCCCCGCGGCCAGAACCCGTCCCAGCAGGGAGTCGTTCTCTTTGGCGACCTGATACGCCTCCTGGAACTTCTGACCGTCCATCAGCTCGCCGAACTCGAGAACGAGATTTTCGGGCACCAGATTGACACGGCGTATTGCCATGAGATTCATGACGATCAGCGCCACGTCAACGAGCGAAAGGATCACGAAGACCGGACCGAAAACCCATCCCAGCGCCCGGAACATCCAGACCAGGTAGTTTTCCTTCTTCTGAGTCTCGCCCCCCGCCGAGGCATCGGCGGCCTGCGCCGGCTGCCCTCCTTCGGGATTTTCGGCCGACGCGGCGGAAGGGCCGAGGAACGAATCGTCGTCGGCGTCGCTGTCGAAGTCGATCTGCGCCGACAGCGAGAGGGGGAACGCCAGAAAGAAAAAGAGAATCATGAAGCGCAGGTATTTATTCATAGGTTTCCTCACATACCGATTGGGATGAATGTGACTGTTGATCTTTTCCGTGGGCTCCGGTCAGTTGTTGATCTTGTACCGTTCGCGCAGAATCGTGAGCGCCTCCGCGGCGCGGTCGTCGCGCAGCTGCTGTTTCCAGAGCTTCGCCAGATGGCGCAGCGCCGAAATATGCTCGGCGCTGGCGGTCGAGTAGAGCAGGTCGACGTGGAGAAACGCCACGATCGCGCCCTTCGGGTCGCCGGCGCGTTCGGCGGCTTCTCCCATCGCGTTGTAGAGCGACGCCTGAAGATTGACGTCGTCCGGATCGGATTTGTCGATCACCTCCTGAAAGAGGGCTTTCGACGAGTCGTACTCCTTCCGGAACGACGCGATCTTCGCCAGGCCGATCCGCGCGTAGTCCTTCTGACGCTCGACTCCCGGCGCGTCGTCGGCGGCGAGCACCTCATTATACGCTTTTTCGGCGTCGTCGACATTCCCGCTGTCCAGGAGGAGATTCGCCAGCGCGATGCTCCCCTCCACCTTGACGTCGGGCCACGGCGCCTTTTGGAGATTCTTGTAAAACGACTCGGCGTTCGCCGTGTCTTCCATCGCGATCAGAATCCGGCCCAGGAGACGGTTCGCCTCGTAATAATGCCAGCTGTCGGCGTTGTTCCGCACAAAGTCGTTCAGACGCGCCCCGGCTTTGCGAAGCGTCATTTCGGGATGTCCCGAAAGGGCCAGGAGGCCCGAAGCCTGCGCCCGGTAAAAATCAAGATCCTGCTTGACGAATTCCGGAGCCGTCTCGGCTTCCGCTTTCGGAATGTCGGCGAGCTTCCTGAGCGCGTCCTCGTACTGGGCGGCGTCGATCGCCGAACGGGCGACCTGAAGATTGACCGGCTCGTCGTTAAAGTGTGTTTCAATGACGCGGTTCGTCGGCAGGACGACGTCGAGCCCGGCCTTGTCTTTCAGGGTCAGCTCGTCCCGTGTGATCTTGGCGATCGTCCCCGACTGGGTCGTGTCGGCCTCGCCGTTATACGGATCGTCGGCGCTCGACAGGATCACCGAGTCGGCGTAGAGCGCGGCGGCGGAGCAGCAGAGAAGCCCCGCGAACACCCAGGCCGCGCGACGTAACCGGTTGAAGATATGAAAGGGGGAAGATGTCATGGTGCGGATTCCTCTTCCTGCGGTTGCTGCTGCGGTTTCGGGAAACCTTCGTCGGAGGGAACGCCGGCGGTTTCACGGAACGCCTTTAAGTAGAATTCGAGTTTTTTCTTGTACGCCGCGCCCCCCAGATCGGGATGGAGCTTGTGGAGCTTCAGAAGCTCCGTCTCGCCGCCGCGCGCCTGCTTGGCCTTTTCGCCGGGATCGGCGATTCCGGCGATCCACTCGTTGCGGCACTCCATCTTGTTGACGACCGCGTCGTAGAACTTTTCCTTGAACTGGGGCGACTTCTCGATATTGCGCGAAAGAATCGCGATGATCCGGTTCCAGCCCCAGATGAGGTTTTTCCCACCCTTCTGCGGCACCGCGCCCTGGATGGCGCGCGCGTAGAGGGCGCGTTTCTGCTTTCCCCATTCCTGGAGGATGAGCGCAGCTCCGGTCTGGAGCTCCAGGTTCGTCTCGTTCGTTTCGAGGATCGGAATGAGGGCCTTGACGGCGGTCCCGTACCGGCCGAGTTCGCGAAGCGACTCGGAAAGGCGCAGGGTCGTGGCGATCTTCGCGTTCGGCGAGGACGCCCAGTCCGGTTCGGCCTCGATCCGCTGGAGAATCGTCTGATACGTCTTTCCCGCCTTTTTGAAGTATTCGGCGGCGCTTTTGGCGTCCTCGTCGTCGCCGGCAGTCTGGGCCTGTGCCTCATCCGCGGACGCGGAAGGCTGTCCTCCTTCCGGCAGCGCCGCCGCGCCCGGAGCGGAGGACGGTTTCAGGCCGAGTCCGAAATTGAAATACGTGTCGGCCACCCAGCGGAGGGTCAGGTATGTGTTCCCCTGGGTCCGGGCCGAGATCCGGTCGAGAAAACCTTCGAAACCGCGGGTGATGGAACGGAGACTTTCGGTATCGCCGCTCTGGCGGAGCGTCTGAATCTGTTCCTGGAGCTGTTTGCCCAGCTGGAGGTAGACGAGAGTCAGGCGCTCTTCACTGCCGACCCCGGTATTGACGAACAGCTCGAGGCAGTTCATTACCTTTTCGGCATGTTCGAAATCCTGCGTCGCGACCAGCACGCGCAGTCCGAGCGTCAGCGCCGAGAGCTGGAACGGGTCGCTCAGGGGCGAAGGAGGAAGGATCAGTTCCTGGGCTTCCGGGGCCTGCTTTTCGGCGGCGGCCTCTTCGGTTCCCTCTTCGGTTTCGGCGGACTCTTCACCCTCCTTTTCGGCGGGCGTTTCCGCCGTCTGCTCCGCCGCCTGCTCGGCGGCACCGGCGAACCGGCGCTCAACAAGGGTCAGCGGGCCGATATTCGGATGGAGAAGCCACTGCTGCGCCTCCTGCGCCTTCCCCAGGAGAAGGTCAATCTGTGCGAGCGACAGCGCGGCGTTCACCGTCGGCAGGTCATCCCCCCGGCCGCCGGATGTCAGTTCGAGTTTCTTTTCCAGCCCCGACTCCAGCGAGCCGCGCGCGCTGTCGAGAATCTCCTGCAGCGCCGCGTCGGCGACCGATTCGGGATCCTCGTTCTTTTGGTTCAGCAGTTCGATATACGCGGACCAGAGGGACTGGCCGAACTGAATCGCCGCGTCGGCATACGCCGCCGAAGTCGGGGGAATCGCGCCGAGGAACTCTTTCGCCCTGTCGATATCTCCCGCGGTCACGGCGGTATCCATCTGGACGATCAGCGCCTCGCGCACCACCGGCAGAAGACTCTCGCCGGAAAGGTCGCCCCCCCACTTCTGAACGATGTAGTCGGCGCGCGACTGCACCGCCTGGCGCAGCTCGTCGAGCTCGGCTTCGTCGGCGCCGTTCTTTTTTCCCTCCCGGAACGCACTTTTCGCCGCCAGAAGGGAAATCTCCGCCGCTTTCGGCGCGATCGCGCTCCCGCCCCGCCT
>ONWH01000108.1 GCA_900321495.1 uncultured Planctomycetota bacterium | reverse complement strand
GCCGGTATGAAAACCGGCCGGAAAAGCGCCAGAACCCAGCAGACCCCCAGAACATTGAAAATCGCATGAAATGTGGCCGCGCGCTTCGCGTTGGTCGATGTGCCGAGTGAAGCGATCATCGCCGTCGAGGTCGTTCCGATATTCTCGCCCAGAATAAACGCCACCGCGGTCGGGAAATCCTCCACCGCCCCAATCATCGACAGCGACATCACAATACCGATCGACGCGGCCGAAGACTGAATCAGGATCGTCACCGCACATCCTGCAAAGACGCATTTCAGCAGTCCCGGAAACGTGTCGGCAGAAAAGGCCTGCAGAAAGTTCGAAAACTCCGGCAGTTCCTTCATCGACGAAAACCCTTCCCCCATCAGCTTCAAACCAAAGAAGAGAAGCCCCAGTCCCATCAGTGAAGCGGCGACATTCTTAACCCGTTCGTTTTTTACAAAAACGAAAAACAGGGCGCTGAACCCGACCATCGGAATTGCATAGGCCGAAATGTTCAGTGTCAGAAGCCAGCTGGTCACCGTCGTTCCGATATTCGCGCCCAGAATCACACCGACCGCTTGCGAGAGCTGGATAATACGGCTGTTTACGAAACTGATCGTCATCACCGTTGTCACCGAGCTTGACTGCAGAAGGAATGTCACCAGTATCCCTGTCAGAAACGCGAAAACACGGTGTTCGGTAAACATCGCGATCATCCGGCGCAGTGAGGGGCCGGCGATACGCTGCACCCCCTCGGAGAGGATTTTCATTCCAAACATAAAAATCCCGATCCCGCCGAAAACGATCAGTCCCATCATCCAGAAGTTCGGCTCCCAAACCGTCACGCTGAAATTGTTGTAGACCTGGTGCCCCTTGTAGTCAAATTCGAGCATAATACTCGTCTGGTCCGTCTCCGTCCCGTTCCAGACCAGGCAGAGCTGGTTCCGTTCAATCACCGGCGTGACAACTTCCGGGTTGGAATTCTGAACCACTCGGACCTGAACCTGTTTCGGGTCAAACGGCTTTTCGTTCCCAAACGCACCCTCTTCGCGAAATTGAGTCACCACTCCCGAAAGCGGAATCACCGTCGGAGGAGCCCCAACAAGAATTTTCTGATCCGGGATCCACTTCTCAATCCGTTTTGTCTCGCCATCATCCGCCGGTCCTTCATCAGCTAAAAGAACGCTCCCGCCCACAACGAGAAGACAGACCAAAAACAGAAAAGAAAATTTCTTACCCAAAACAACCCCTCATTCAAACGATGTTGCAAACCGTGGCCGGAGGAAATAATGCGCCCCGCTCGGTTAACGTTCTCGCGATCCCGTCACTTCGCCCCGCAGTAGGCCTCGGTAATATTCTGGAGATGTTCCCAAATCCGGCGGTAAAACGTCAGCTGAGAGTTGACCGCCACGATCAGGATCGGATCGTAATGTTCCTTTTCCATCTCGGTCATAAACCCGGTCCGCAAATCCTTGATCTCCGCTGTAAGACGGCGGCATGTCGAATAGATCTGTTCCAGAAAATACCGTGCGCGAACCCGGTTCCCGTAAGCGCGGTTAATATCTTTGAAAAGAACAAGCGTCTCCTGATCCAGTTTTGCAAGCCCTTCCTTCATCTGTTCCGGCATCGACAGACCGTCGTTCCTCAGTTTCAGATCCGATTTCAGTATTGAAATGAAGTAGTCGCTCACCGATTCAATCTCGTCGGCAATACGAAGCTGTTCGCGCGCCTGCTGCGCCGCGTCCGAATCGGGATTCATCGAAAGGATTTTCGAGGTAAAGTTAATAACCTCATCCTGTATTCGGTCAAGCGCCTCCTCTTCCCGGAACGAGTGCTGGATTTCCTTCTCGTTATCGAGCGGGCCCTGAACCTGCCGAAAGATTGTTTCGCCCAATTTGCGGCACCGTTCCCCCATCCGCTCAATCATCAGGCGCGACTGCAGAACCGCGATCGCCGGCAAATCAATATGCCGCGGATCAAGTCCAGTCTCCGACGCGGGAATACTCTTTCCCCGATCCGGTATCACACGGGTCAGAAGCCGTGCAAACATCTTGGTGAACGGCAAAAACAGAAATGCGTTGGTCACGTTAAAGATCGAATGAGCCAGCGGGATTCCGAACGGAACCAATTGCAGTTTCAGCACCCGCGCCGCCGTTTCGACCGCCGGTATAAAGGCCGGCCGGAAAAGGACCAACACCCAACAGACCCCCAACACGTTAAAAAGGGCGTGGAACGCGGCGGCGCGTTTGGCGTTGGTCGACGTACTCAGCGAAGCGATCACGGCGGTAAACGTCGTTCCGATATTCTCACCCAGGATAAATCCGACCGCGGTCGGAAAATCCTCAACCGCTCCGATCATCGTCAGCGACATCACGATACCGATCGACGCGGCGGAAGACTGAATCAGAACCGTCAGCACACATCCGGCAAGCACACATTTGAGCAATCCCGGAAATGTGCCGGCGGAAAAGGCCTGAAGAAACGCCGAGAACTCCGGCAGTTCTTTCAGTGACGAGAACCCCTGCCCCATCAGTCTCAGCCCGAAAAAGATAAAGCCGAGCCCCATCAGCGCCGCGGCAATATTCTTGACCCGTTCGTTCTTGAAGAAGACAAAAAACAGCGCGCTGATTCCGATCAGCGGAAGCGAATATGCCGCGATATTCAGGGTCAGAATCCAGCTGGTGATCGTCGTTCCGATATTCGCGCCCAGGATGACTCCGATCGCCTGAGAAAGCGAAATGATCTGGCTGTTGACAAAACCGATTGTCATCAGCGTCGTCACCATGCTCGACTGCAAAAGAATCGTGATCAGAATTCCGGTCCCGAACGCGAAAACGCGGTGTTCGGTGAACATCGCGATCATCCGGCGCAACGAAGGTCCGGCAATACGCTGGATTCCCTCCGAAAGATTCTTCATTCCGAAAATAAAGATGCCGATCCCGCCGAGAACGACCAACCCCATCATCCAGTATTTCGGTTTCCAGACTTCGACATTGAAACTGTCGTAAACCTGGTGTCCGTCGTAGTCAAATTCGAGCATGATGCTCGTCTGGTCGGAGCGCGTTCCGTTCCAAATCAGGCGGAGCCGATCCCCTTCAATCACGGGGGTTACCACATCCTTCTTCGAATTCTGAACCACCGCTATCCGAACCGCGTCCGGATCGATCAGTCCGTCCCCTCCGAAGGCCCCCTCTTCCTGAAAATGCCCGATCACATCCGAAAGCGAGATCACCGTCGGCGGCGCTCCGGCGAGTATCTTCTGGTCGGGGATCCATTTTTCGATACGCTTCGTCTCTTCTCCGACGGGAACTTCGCCGCCGGAAAGAGCCGTTTCGTCGG
>ONWH01000135.1 GCA_900321495.1 uncultured Planctomycetota bacterium | reverse complement strand
GCGACCATGCGCCCGTAGTACTCGGGATGCTCCGTGAAGTAGTTCTTCAATACGTGCTTGACCATGGCCGCGCCCTGGCTGTGGCCCGCGATGATGAACGGACGGCCCTGATTGCAGTTTTCAAAGTAGTAGTCGAGCGCGGCGCTTATGTCGTCGTAGGATATGCCGGAGAGCGCAGCGCCGATGTCCCCGGTTTTCCCGGAGACTTCCCCCGCGTACCGCATGCCCGCCTGACGGTAGAACGGCATGAACAGGTTGGTGGAGTCATCGAACACGCTCGCGTTCGTCACATATTCGCCCATCGCCCCCAGTATCATCTCGAGGTTGCCGAGCGTCGCGTAATCGGGAAATCCCTCTTCGAAGCTCGATTCAACGTACACCGTCGAGTAGATGTAGAACGTATCGACGTCCTTGGTGATTTCCGGAAACCGCAGCCAGCAGCGCCCCTGGGAATAGTCGGGCGCGCCCTCCGCGCTTTCGGCCTGTGCCGAAACGCCGGCAGGGGCCGTCAGACAGAAAACAGCAATACAGATCAGCGCCAGTGCAGAATACAGCCTGTTCATTTTTCCCTTTCTTCGCCGTGATTCGGGGACCTTTCCCGCGGCCGTGCATGTGTCTTTTGGTTCGGACTTCCCCGGGATCCGGAACTTGAAGTCCGCTATTCCTCCGGTTGAGCCAATCCTATCGCATTGTTCCGTTTTTTTCAATGCCAGCTGTCCCGCCCGCCGCGGCGGGTTCAGGTACGGGGAGGGGCGGCGCGAAAGCCGGCGCTCGGGGTTTGTGTCATCCGTACAGATATAACCGCGGGCGGCGGGCCTGTTCGAAACGGGACGGTCCGCCCGTCCCCCCGGGGCGGGGTCAAACGGCGCCGCGGTCCCGGCTTATAGTTCTGATGCCCCCCCCGCCGGGGATGAAAGGCTGACTGATGGATATTCTCTTCTTTGCGGACGCTTCGGTTTCGTTCGACGGCAGAACCTTTTCGGATCTGGCGCTGGCCGGAGACAAAGGGGTGATCATCGCCCTGATCATCGCGTATATCGCGCTGATCCTCGTCTTCGCCGGACTCCATTCGTTTTCGGCCTGGTGCGAGGCGCGGCGCTACGAACGGAAGGAGATCGAACGGGAAAAGGAACTCGTGCGGCTCCGAACCGAGGAAAACGCCGGACGCGAACGGCTGGTGCAGGCGCAGAGCGAACTGGCGGGGAGGATTCAGGAACTCGCCGGGACGGTCGGCGCGGCCGCGGCCGAGGTGCGGCGGATCGGCGAGAAGGTCGACCGGCTTGAATCGGTCTGGGAATCGTAGTCCGGCCGGTCCGTGATACTTTTCCGCGCGGCGTGAGCCGGAAAGGCGCAGAGTACGATGGCATTGCTGGAAGGATCGCTTAAAGTCACCGGATTCGTCGAGGCGGCGGAGTTCCGCGGCCTGCGCGAGGAGTCGGTTCTGACCGGCGACGGCGCGGCCCGCCGGTTCCGCGTCCGGCACGGGCTCGGTTCGCGCTTTGTGCGTCTTGCGCTGTACGACGGCGCCGGACGCCGTGTGTACGCGCCGTACCGCGCCGCCGGCGAATCGGAAGTGACCGTCTCGTTTTGCGTGCCCCCGGCGCCGGGGGAGACTTTTACCGCCGTGATACGGCTTTAGGAAAGGAACAGTCTTTATGGCAGCGAAGTATTATCTGCTCTATTCGGTTCAGGCCGACGGGAATTCGGGTGCGCCGTCGAGCTCCCTGCAGCTCTATACCGACAGCTACGGAACCCCCGAAGCGACCGGAACGGTTCTCGGCGTCTATTCCGGCGCGGGGCCGGGCCTGGCCGCCGCGCTGGTCGACGGCGTATACAGGGCGAATAAAACGTCGTGGACCGAAACGATGTCGGGCGGCAGCGGCCCGCTCGACGTGGAGGTTTCCGGCGCGGGGACCGCCGCGGCGGTGATCCGTCTGACCTACGGCGGCCGTGAACTGGCGTTCGACGCCTCGGCGCTCGAACTCGCGCAGTCGGCGGCATATCCGGCCCGCTTCACATATAACCAAAACGGCATCCTGGCCGGAGAGCTCGCCGACGGCTACTCGAGCTCGCTCGCCTCGGCCTCGGCCGTCGCCGCCGACGGGATCCGCCTGACCGGCGTGCTCGACCCCGCCGCCGACCGCTACATCCTCAGGTGGCGCGCCGCCGACGGCCCGGATTCCGCCGCCGGCACGATGAACCTGGCCGGAACGACCGCCGAGGTCTTTCCGGTCGAGATTTACGGACTGGCGCCTGAGACGTCGTACAGCTTCGAACTCGTTTCGATCGGGGCGCGCGGCGAGTCGGTCTCGGCCGCGGTTTCGGGGACGACCGGCGCGCCTGTTCCGCTGGCGCCGCCGCAGCTTCAGGTTCTCGATACCGACAGCGCGGGAGTGAAGCAGGCGGTTCTGGCCGACGTCGCCGGCGCGGCGTATTTCGATCTGGAGATCGCGCCGGGCGGCGATTTCGCCGGGCCGGCCGAAAGGGTGCGTGTGACGAACGGCGGCGGCGCGCGGGTCTTTCTGCGCGACTGGCCGGAATCGGCGTCGGGAACGTACGGCGTGCGCGCGCGGTCGGTCTCCGGGTCGGCCGTGTATACCGATTCGGCGTGGGGAGAGGCGGTCAGCGTCGAAGCCGGGGCCGATGAATCGGAGCCGGGCGATCCGGAAATGACCGTCTACTCGAATATCGCGATCCGCGCCGTGCCGAGCGGGCCGAATCACGCGGCGACCGTCTCGAAGGTGAGTGAAATGATTTCCGGCGCGGTCGGCACGGTCGTGAACTCGGTCGGCGGGTGCTCCGGTACGGTCACGATGGCGCAGCTCGCCGCGCGCGCCGCGGAGGAAAATATTCTTGTGCGCCACAGCAGCGAGTCGGCGCCGAACGTCAACAACCTTTCGGTGATCACCGGCTCGTCGACCGACGCGCAGGTGCCGAGCGCCCGGGCGGTCTACCATTGCGTTCAGAATCTGCGCGGGTCGCTCGCCTCGCTCGTCTCGGGACATTACCACACCTATCTCTACACGCCGGACGGCGGGGCGGTTCTCGCCGCGCCGGCGCTCGGCGAGGACGGCACGATTGTGCCGGATACGGCGCTCGCCGACCCGTTCGATCCGGCCGCGACCTATCCCAACGGCGCGGTCGTCTCGTCGGAAGGGTATCTGTACCGGAATACGAGCGGCGGGACGTCGGCCGGAAACCGCGACTTTCAGCGGAAATGGACGAAGGTGACCGCCGCCGAACTGATCGCTGGGGCGGCGCAGAGCGGGGCGGACGCGGGCGGCCGGTTCGAAACCGCGTTTTACGGCGCGGATCTCGATCAGAACATGTCGATTGTGATCAGCCATCAGCTCGGGCGGCGGTACGTCTTCGTCGAACTGATCGATCTGAGCGGGGCGGAACCGGTCGCGATCAGCGCGCGGACCGTCTTCCTGACCGAGAACACGCTGAAACTGACCTTCAGCGAAGCGCTCCCCGCCGCGGGAGAGGTGAAGGTGCTCGTCCGCGTCTAGTTTTTCCGGGGCCTGTCCCGCGCCCCGGCCCGTCCGAGAAGGAGAACTGTATGTCACACGTTTCGGCCCCCGGCTGTGTTCCGCTCACCGCGGCGCGGCGCAAAGCGCTCGAAAAGGCGGCGTCCGGCGCTGTCCCGATGCCCGATTACCTCTGGCAGCTGCAGGGGGAGATGCCGGTCATCAAATGGGACGCGCGGTTCGAAAAGTGGCTCGACCGGCGGATTGAGCTCGCCGGCCGGTACGCCGCGCGCGGTTTTTCGCTCCTGCCGTGGCAGATATTTGAGGCGGTTCCCGCCGCCGCGCGCCGGGGCGATATCTTCGCCTGGGATCAGGGGAATCTGCCGAGCTGCAGCATGCACGGCGCCGTTCACGCGTATCAGTGCGCCGCGCTCACCGCGATCGCGCTCGGCGCGCCCCTCTTTTACGAGCCGCTGAACCCGATCTATCCGTTCTACGGCGCGCGCGGCGGAAATCTGGCGGGCGGACTCGATCTGTGGGCCGCCGCCGACTGGGTGAACCGCCGGGGACTGACCCCCGCCTGGCTGGTCGGCGCGGACAACCGGCGCGTCCGGCCCGAAAAGCTTCCGTTTCTGGACGAGGCGAAAAGGTGGCAGGGGGCGATAGTGCTGATCGAGGACGATTTCGCGCGGAAGATCGTGCGCGCGTGCCGCGCGCTCTGCGCGGTCTCGTTCGGTTCGGGCCGCTATTTCACCCGCGCGCGGACCGACCGGAACGGAATCAAGGTGATGACCGCCCCGGCGGCCGGCGGGCACGCGCAGTGTTTCGCCGGATGGCGCGCCGCCGGCGGGACGGAGTATGTCTTCAACCTGAACTCGCACGGGGATATCTACGGCCGGAGCGGGGAAGGGGAACCCGCCGCCGGCGCGTGGGTGACGGAAGAGCAGCTCGGGCTCTACGCCCGCGACATGGAGGTCTACGGATTCCCGTATATCGTCTTTCCCGAAGGGGAGTTTCGGCGCGAACCGGCCCTGGCCAACGAGTTTCCGCTCCCCCGGTTCCCGGCGGAGTTTGTCAGGTAGCCGCGCCGAACGAAAAACGGCGTTTTATTCCGGAAGGAATAAAACGCCGTTTTTTGAATGGGAACGGCTCAGCGGGGCTGAGGCACAACCGTCTCGCCGACGTTGAGGGTGAGGTCGTCGAACTGCAGTGAGGGGAGCTGTTTGGCGGGAGGGACCGCCGGAAGGTCGGCCGGCGGAGCCGGAGCCGCCTCGGCGGGAGCCGGTTCGGGTTCGGCGGCGGGCGCCTCGGATTCGGCGGGAGCCGGGGCGGCTTCGGTTTCGGTCTCTTCGGACTTGTCGTCGGCGATCACGCTCATCATGTCGAATCCGGCTTTCCGGATCTCTTCGAGCCGCGAAATGGCGTCCTGGTCGAGCTCGCGGTAGACCGCCTCGCTCCGAACCGTCGGATGCTCGTCCCTGATGACCCGTTCGCCCAGACGCATTTCAACCGGGACGTCGTCGCCGCCGATCTGCGTCGTGTCGCTGAACGAGCTGTTCCGGATCGG
>ONWH01000262.1 GCA_900321495.1 uncultured Planctomycetota bacterium | reverse complement strand
GCCTGGTCGGGGGTGGAGATGCCGAAACCGACGGCGCAGGGGATATCCTTTTCCTGTTTCACAAGGCGGACCATCGCGCCGATGTCGGTCGTGATTTCGCTTCGGACGCCGGTGACGCCGAGCGATGAAACACAGTAGACGAAACCGGAGGCTTCCCGGGCAATACGGCCGATACGGTCTTCGGAGGTCGGAGCGATGAGCGAAATGAGTTCCTGCCCGAACTCTCTGCATTTGACGCCGAACTCCTCCTTCTCCTCGAACGGCACGTCGGGCAGAATCAGCCCCTGCATATCAACCCGGCGGCAGTTCTCCAGAAACCGGTCCATCCCGTAGGAAAAGACCACATTCGCGTAGGTCATAAAGACCATCGGCACCGTGACGTCCCGGCGGAGATTTTCGACAAGGTCAAAGACTTTGTCGGTCGTCGTTCCCGCTTTCAGGGCGCGCTCGTTCGCCGCCTGAATGACGGGTCCTTCGGCGGTCGGGTCCGAGAAGGGGATCCCCAGCTCGATCAGGTCGGCGCCGCTGCCCGCCATCGCGCGGACCAGCCGCGCGGTCGTATCCAGGTCGGGATCGCCGCAGGTGATGAACGGGATAAACGCTTTTCCGTTTTTGAACGCGTCGGCAATTCTAGTCATGAATATCCTCCCCTCGGTATCGGGCAATCGCCGCGCAGTCTTTGTCGCCGCGCCCGGAAATGTTGATGACAACGATTTGGTCTTTCGGCAGGGCCGGCACGATTTTGCGGGCGTGGGCGACGGCGTGCGCCGATTCGACGGCGGGGATGATCCCCTCGGTGCGTGACAGATACTCGAACGCCTGCACCGCCTCCTCGTCGGTGGCCGGCACATATTCGGCGCGCCCGGTGTCGTGCAGCCAGGCGTGTTCCGGGCCGATCCCGGGATAGTCAAGACCCGCGCTGATCGAGTAGACCGGCGCGATCTGCCCGAATTCATCCTGGCAGAAGTAACTCTTCATGCCGTGAAAAATGCCGAGCCGTCCGGTGGCGATCGTCGCGGCGGTCTCGAACGTGTCTACCCCGCGCCCCGCCGCCTCGCAGCCGATCAGACGGACCGACTTGTCGTTGATGAAATGATAGAACGCGCCGATCGCGTTCGAACCGCCTCCGACACACGCCAGAACCGCGTCGGGAAGCTTTCCTTCCTTTTCGAGCACCTGCGCTTTAATCTCCTTGGAGATAACCGCCTGAAAGTCGCGGACGATCATCGGAAACGGGTGCGGGCCCATTACCGAACCGAGCACGTAATGCGTATCGCTGATCCGCGTCGTCCATTCGCGGAACGTTTCGGAAACCGCGTCTTTGAGTGTGCCAGTGCCGCTTTCGACCGGCCGGACCTCGGCGCCCAAGAGGCGCATGCGGTAGACGTTGAGCGCCTGGCGAATCGTATCTTCTTTGCCCATGTAGACCACGCATTCCAGCCCCATGAGCGCGGCGGCGGTCGCGGTCGCCACGCCGTGCTGGCCGGCGCCGGTTTCGGCGATGACGCGGGTTTTCCCCATCCGCTTGGCCAGGAGCGCCTGACCGAGAACGTTGTTGATCTTGTGCGCGCCGGTGTGGTTCAGGTCTTCCCGCTTCAGGTAGACTTTCGCGCCGCCCAGGTCGGCGGTCATCCGCGCGGCGTAATAAAGGCGCGAAGGACGGCCGGCATACTCGTTGAGCAGCTCGGTCAGTTCCCGGTTGAAGCCGGGATCGTCTTTCCAGCGGCAATACGCCTCTTCGAGCTCGATCACCGCGTTCATCAGCGTTTCGGGGATATACTGGCCGCCGTGGATGCCGAATCGACCCTTGTTCATGATGTTCCCTTTATTGTTCTTTTGGTGCTTGCGGCTGTCTCGCCGCGCGGACCGCGGCGATCATCTTGTTTCTGTCTTTGACTTTGCCGGTCTCGGCTCCGGAAGAGATATCAACCATCTTCGGACGAAGCGTGCGGACCGCGCCGGGAATGTTTTCCGGCGTGAGCCCTCCCGCCAGAATGAACGGCCGTCTGAACCCGCCGGCCAGACGCCAGTCGAAGGCCTCGCCGGTCCCGTAGCCGTTGTCGAGGAGAATCTCGTCGGCGGCCGAATCCGCCGCGGCCGCCAGATCGCCCGAGGAACGGACACGGAACGCTTTCCAGACCGGCAGCCCCGTTTTTTCGCGAATCGCGTCGATATACGCGTT
This sequence comes from uncultured Planctomycetota bacterium, assembly GCA_900321495.1. GTDB lineage: Bacteria > Planctomycetota > Planctomycetia > Pirellulales > Thermoguttaceae > RUG695. Next base: position 5,927 of record ONWH01000262.1, on the reverse strand, counting down.
GTCTTCACTGCCGTGGAGCTGTACGGCGTCGAGGCGGATCCGTGCGGCGGCCTCGGCGACCTCGCCGAGCGGCCGGTTGACGAAAACCCCGACCGCGCGGATTTCCGGCGGCAATCCGGCGCGAAGAAACGCGGCGCGTTCCGGAGAAAGACTGCGGTGACTCGGCGGAAAGTTCAGAATGAACCCGACACAGTCGGGCGCCGCGTCCCGCGCGAAGCCGATGTCCTGTTCCCGGAAAAGTCCGCAGATTTTAATCTGTGTCACAGCGCCGCCTTTCGCATTCGGGCCAGAAGCGCGTTCTTATCGCCGGCCCGCATCAGGACTTCCCCCATCAGGACGGCGTCGGCGCCGATCGATTTCATTGCCGCGGCATCGGCGGGAGACATCACCCCGCTTTCGGCGACATAGAGGCGGTCGGCGGGTATCAGACCGCGCAGCCGCGCGGCGTTCCCCAAATCGACCGAAAAGTCCTTGAGATTCCGGTTGTTCACCCCGATGATCCGCGCGCCGGCACGGACAGCCGAGGCGATCTCGTCCCGATTGTGTGTTTCAACCAGCGCGGCGAGTCCGAGCCGGTCGCAGAGGTCCAGCCAGCGCGCAACCGTCCCGGTATCGAGCAGGGCACAGATCAGCAGGACGGCGTCGGCACCCAGGAGGCGCGCCTGGTAGATTTGATACTCGTCGACGGTGAAATCCTTCCGGATCATCGGCAGGCGGACGGCAGTGCGGATCCCGGAAAATATCTCATCGGATCCGAGAAACCACTTCGGTTCGGTCAGGCACGAGACGGCGTCGGCGCCCGCCTCTTCGTAGGCGCGGGCGATTCCGAGATAGTCGAAGACCGGATCGATCACCCCTTTCGAAGGGGACGCCTTTTTCACCTCGCAGATGAAACTCAGGCCCGGCCGCGCCAGGGCGGTGTAAAACTTCTCTCCCCCGCCGCGGGGGAGGGAAAGGGCGCGCGATTTCACCTCGTCGAATGAAACGCGCTCTTTATCGGCGGCGACGCGCGCGCGGGCGTGACCGGCGATGGTGTCGAGTATCGTACTCACGCGTTTGACTCCTTTCGGAACGCCTCGAGTTTGGCGAGCGCCGCGCCCGAATCAATCAGTTCCGCCGCACGACTCACCCCTTCGGCGAACGACGGCGCCTTTTCGGTGATGTACAGGCCCGCGCCGGCGTTCAGAAGAACGATACCGCGGCGCGGCGAACGGTCGGTACCCGAAAGAATACCGAGCGTGATCTGCGCGTTCTCCTGCGGGGTTCCTCCCAGGATATCCTCCTTCGCGCCGCGCGCCAGACCGAAATCTTCCGGCGCGATACGATAGGTGCTGTACCACCGTCCCCGAAATTCGCAGACTTCGGTCGGCGCGGAAATCGAAATCTCATCGAGCCCGTCGGTGCCGTGCACGACCATGCCGCGTTCAACGCCGAGATTCGCCAGAACCTGCGCCAGCGGGCTGACCAGAAGCGGGTCGTAGACGCCGAGAAGCTGTGTCCTCGGCCGCGCGGGATTGGTGATCGGCCCCAGAATATTAAAGACGGTACGGATTCCCAGCTCCTTGCGGATCGAACCGACGTATTTCATTGATGTGTGGTACCTCTGGGCGAACATGAAACAGAGACCGACCTCGTCGAGCAGCCTGCGGCAGAGTTCCGGCGGCTGGTCAATGTTGACCCCGAGCGCCTCCAAACAGTCGGCGGTGCCGCTTCGGGACGACGCGCTCCGGTTCCCGTGTTTGGCGACCTTCACACCTCCCGCCGCCAAAACGAAAAGGGACGTCGTCGAAATGTTGAACGAGTTCGAGTTGTCGCCCCCCGTACCGACGATCTCGAATGTGTCGAAGCCCGTTTCGAGAGGCACGGCATGCCGGCGCATCGCCGCGGCGCATCCCGAAATTTCGGCAATCGTCTCGGCGCGCGTACTCTTGGTCGACAGTGCCGCCAGAAACGCGGCATTCTGTGTCGGAGTCGTTTCGCCGGTCATGATCTCGTTCATGACGGTGAACGCCTCGTCGTAGGAGAGGTCTTCCTTCCCGACAATCTTCTTAATTGCCTCGTGTATCATGATGTCAGCCGCATAAAGTTTTTCAGGATCGTTTTGCCGTCCGGGGTCAGGATCGATTCCGGGTGGAACTGGAGTCCGAAAACGGGAAATCCGTCATACTGCACCGCCATAATTTCTCCGTCGGCCGTGCGGGCGATCACGCGAAGGACCGAGGGGATCGTCGCCGGATCGGCGGCCAGGGAATGATACCGTCCGACCCGGATCGTTTCGGGAAGCCCCGCAAAGAGGGGGGAAGACGTGTCGATGAGCGCGTCCGACGCTTTGCCGTGCATCAGCTCTTTGGCATACGAGACGGTTGCGCCGAAAACCTCGCAGATCGCCTGATGTCCCAGACAGACCCCCAGAATCGGCACGCGGCCGACGTATTGCCGGATCACCTCTTTGCAGACGCCGGCGGCGGACGGGCGGCCGGGTCCGGGCGAAATGACGATCCGGTTGAAGTCGAGCTGCTCGATCCCGCTGAGCGGAAGCTCGTCGTTCCGGATCACTTTGATTTCCGGATCAATCTCGCCGATATACTGGTAGAGGTTGTATGAAAAGCTGTCGTAGTTGTCGATTAAAAGGATCATCAGTCAAGCCCTCCTTCCGACCGGCGCACGGCATCGATCACGGCCGCCGCCTTGTTGAGACATTCCTGGTACTCCCGTTCGGGAACCGAGTCGGCAACGATTCCCGCGCCTGACCGGACGAAGACTTTTCCGTTCTTCTTGAATGCCAGACGGATCGCGATGCATGTGTCCATGTTTCCGGTGAAATCGATGTAGCCGATCGCTCCGCCGTAGATGCCCCGCTTGCACTGTTCCAGTTCGTTGATGATTTCGCAGGCGCGGACCTTCGGCGCGCCGGAAAGGGTTCCGGCGGGAAGGACAGAGCCGACGGCGTCGACCGCGTCTTTATCCGGCCGGATCCTGCCGCGGACGGTCGAGCCGATATGCATGACGTGCGAGTAGCGTTCGATCGAGAGGTACTTTTCAACTTCGACACTCCCGAACTCGGAAAGGCGGCCCAGGTCGTTCCGGCCCAGATCGACCAGCATGTTATGCTCGGCCAGTTCTTTCGGATCGGCCAGGAGGGCCTTTTCCAGCGCCTTGTCCTCCGCCTCGTCTTTCCCCCGCGGCCGGGTTCCCGCCAGGGGAAACGTGTGCAGGACGCCGTCTTCGAGTTTGACGAGCGTCTCGGGAGAAGAGCCGGCGATCTCGACATTGTCGCTCGAAATGTAAAACATATACGGCGAAGGGTTCAGCGTCCGAAGAAGCCGGTATGTGTCGAGAAGGCTCCCTTCCGCCTCAGCGGTGAGCCGGTTCGAAAGGACCACCTGGAAGATGTCCCCCTCGTAGATGTAATGCCGCGCCTTTTCGACCATCGCACAGTACTCGAACTGGCTGAACAGGGGAGTAAACCCGCTTTTGAGCCGGAGCGGCGGATTCTCGGCCGGTTCGGCGCGGCGGATCAGCTCTTCCATCATGTCGAGTGCCAGAAGCGCGGCGCGGTAGTTCTCTTCAAGCCCGTCGGTGCGGACATTGACGATCATCGTGATCGTCTGCTTGAGGTTGTCGAACGCGATGATCTTGTCGAAGAGCATCAGGTCAATGTCGTTGAACTTCTCCTCGTCGCCGCCGCCGAGTTTCAGGGTCGGTTCGACGTACTTGACCGAGTCATACGCGAAATACCCCATCAGCCCGCCGGTGAACGGGGGAAGGCCCGGAAGGCGGGGGCTGCGGTTCTCGCCGATGATCCGGCGGATATACTCGGCGGGATCCGCGCCGGGAATCGTTACCGTGGTACCGCTGCGCAGACGGACCACTCCGTCGGCGCAGGTGAACTCGAGTTTCGGGTCGAATCCCAAAAACGTATAGCGGCCCCAGCGGGCGGAATCTTCGAGACTTTCGAGAATGAAACAGTGCCGGCTGACACGCTTGAGCGCGCGCATCACCTCAACCGGCGTTCGGATATCCGAGAGGATGGTCCGGCTCACCGGAACCGAACGAAAGTCGCGCGCATAGGTCTTGGCCTCGTCGAGCGAAGGATACGTTTTTTCTGACATGCCTGATTTTCCTTTTCTGGTGATTAAAACCTTCCGGGCACAAAAAAAGCCCCTGGCCGATGTACGAAGTACACACATTGACCAAGGGCGAAATATCTTATGATTCCGCGGTGCCACCTTGATTCGCGGCGTGATGCCGCGCGCTTTGCGGGATACCTTCATACCCCCGGCAACTGACGTATGCCCACACGTCGCATCTTTTCAATGCGCCCTCCGCGGCCCATTGTGACAGCCCGATTGCCGCGGGCATCTCACCGCCGCCCGCTCTCTGTAAGCTCGCACTCTGCCTTTACTTCCGCTTCTACGGTTTACCGGGAACTTTCTGTTCCTTTATGGGACCCATTCTATCGGCCGAGCGGCCGGCGTCAACCCACCTCTTCGAAAATTTCGTAAAAGTTTTTTTCATAACCTTGCGGTTTACTCGTTTCAGAGGCATCCTGCCGGCCGCAGAATCAACAGCGCCGAACAGGGAACGCCCCGGAAGATTTTTCCATAATATTGCAGTTTTCTATCAAATGGCACGTTTTTTGCGTTATATCTGGCGGCGACTGCCAAAACAGGATCTGCCGGGCGGCAGGCCGGGAAGCCGCCGGAAAGGATTAAAACGATGACGAATTTTGATTTCAACAAACTGACGAAAAAATCACAGGAAGCCGTTCAGCGCGCGGCGCAGATCGCCGTTGCCGCGGGGAATCCCGAAATCAAGGCGATTCACCTCCTGGGAGCCCTGTTGGAAGAGACCGACGGAAACATCGCGCCCCTGCTGCAGGAGATCGGCGCCAACGTCGCAACGCTCAAGCAGATGGTTCACGACGAGACGGAACATCTGCCGAAGACTTCCGGCGGTACCCAGCCGGGGATCGGCTCGGAACTCTCGCAGGTCTTTGCCAAAGCGGCCGATGAGATGACCGCGCTGACCGATGAATATATCTCGACCGAGCACCTCTTTCTGGCGATCAGCGAGGTTCCGTCGAAGGCGCTGGATATTCTCAAACTCGCCGCGATTGACCGGACGAAAGTTTTAGAGGCGCTCAGCCGCGTTCGGGGGAATCACCGTGTTTCGGATCCGGAACCGGAAGGGAAAATCCGTGCGCTGAGCAAATACGGAACCGACCTGACCGAACGCGCCGCGAAGGGAAAACTCGACCCGGTGATCGGCCGTGACGCCGAAATCCGCCGGGTCATCCAGGTCCTTTCGCGCCGGACGAAGAACAACCCCGTCCTGATCGGGGAACCGGGGGTCGGGAAAACGGCGATCGCCGAGGGGCTCGCTCTGCGTATCGTCGAAAACGACGTTCCCGAAAGCCTGAAAAACAAAAAGGTCGTCGCGCTCGATCTGGGCGCGCTCGTCGCCGGGGCCAAGTACCGCGGTGAGTTTGAAGAGCGTTTGAAGGCGGTTCTTAAAGAGGTCCAGGATGCCGACGGCGCGGTGATTCTGTTCATCGACGAGCTGCATACCGTCGTCGGCGCGGGAAACACCGAGGGGGGCGCCGACGCGGCGAACCTCTTAAAGCCGGCCCTGGCGCGGGGTGATCTCCGCTGCATCGGAGCGACCACGCTGGGCGAGTACCGCAAGTACATTGAAAAGGACGCCGCGCTCGAACGGCGGTTCCAGCCGGTCTATGTCGGTCAGCCGAGCGTTGAGGACACCCTGGCGATCCTCCGCGGTCTGAAGCCGCGGTATGAAAGCCATCACAAGGGGGTGAAGATCACCGACTCGGCCCTGGTCGCCGCGGCGGAACTGTCGAACCGCTATATCACCGACCGGTTCCTCCCCGACAAGGCGATCGACCTGATGGACGAGGCGATGAGCCG
>ONWH01000133.1 GCA_900321495.1 uncultured Planctomycetota bacterium | reverse complement strand
GTTCCGAAACGGCGACTCCGCCGCGTTCGACGTCCTGATCGAGATGTACTCCGCGAAGCTGTACAAAGTGGCCTACGCGCTGCTCGGCTCCCGCCAGGACGCCGAGGAGGTCGTGCAGGACACTTTCCTGCGGGCTTACCGTGCGCTGCACGCGTTCCGCGGGGAATCGAGTCTCGAGACCTGGCTTCACCGCATCGTCCTGAACCTGGCCCGGAACAAGTACCATTGGAACCACCGGCGCGGAGACGGCCTGAACATAAGCCTGACCGCGGGCGACGATTCCGACGGCGACTCCGGGGCGGACAACGAACAGGACGTGCCGGACCGCCGGATGGAACCGGACCTGATCCTGGAACAAAACGAAATCGGAACGAACATCATGAGAGCATTGAACAGACTGCCGGACAACCTCCGCGAGACCATGCTGCTGCGGCACGTGAACGATATGCCGTACGAGCAGATCGCGGAGAAACTGGACTGCAAGGTCGGCACCGTGAAGTCCAGGTTGTCCCGCGGCCGCGAAATGCTCCGCGACTACCTCGCCGCCGCCGGGATTCTCCCGTCCGCCGGCGGTGCACAATAGCTTCATCAAACGCAACCCCCATTTTGAGGCGAAAAAATGAACGAACAGGCGACTTCCCCCGGTTGCCCGGACTTGGAAACGATATCGGCGATCTTCGACGGCGAACTTGAGCCGGGCGAAACCGTGCGTGGTCATCTCGGCTCGTGCCCGGACTGCGTGCGGCGTCTGGCGGACTATGAAACGATCCGCGGCGTCCTGTCGCGCGCCGTCGCGACCGAGCCGGATCCCGGGATGAACGCCCGGATTTCGGCGTATGTCCGCGCGGAATCCTCAGGACTCACGTTGTCCGCCTCGCGCGAACGTGACTTCTCCGATTCCCGCACAGCATGGATCTTCCGTGTCGCCGCGCTGTTCATCCTGAGCGTGCTGTTCGTGTATCTCCTGTCGGATCAACTGCACGTGAACCGGACGAGAGCCGGACATTTGCAGACTGCCTCGGTCGAGTCGGCGCGTCCGTCCGCACGTCCTGCGAGTGCGCTTGACGCGGAACCCGGCGTCGGCGACTTCGTCCGGGCGCGGCTCGTTTCCAATTCGCCTGCCGAACGGAAATATGCGATCGACATTGATCCGGCGCTGGTCCCCATTGAATTCGGCGGTATTCCTGAAGACGAACGCATCCCGGTCCCATTTTCCCTCGGTACGGACGACGGCACGATGAGGCGTATCCCCCTTCATGGCGACCCGGCGCTCGACGCCATGCGGATGCTGGAGTCGATCCGGCGCGACCTGACTGCGCTGGACGTGCCGGGCGTCTCGGTCGATACGGAAAGCCGCGGGAACTCGCTTTTTACCACGATCCGCCTGGAATCCGCGGGCATGTTCGACATGAGCGTTACGAAGACGGACGGCCTGTTCGAGCTTTTCCTGATGCATGGGGAATCCACGTCCGAAGATGACGGCCCCGTGTTCCTGCGATTTGAATTTTTCTGTGAATGAACTTGGGCAGGCGTTCTAATGCATGCCGGAGAATCTTTTTTTTGTTTTTTTCATTAATTCCTAGATAAAAGACAAGAAAAAAAGAAAAATAGAGTTATTTTCTATATGTGAGATTTTTCTGAAAACAAATAAATCATTCCAGACATAATTGTCTGAATCCGGATGATACGGGTGTTATGACCTGGCCTATCCGGCAACCAACAAGGAGAAAAAGATGAAGAAAACATTTGTTACGACTGCCGTTGCATGTTTGCTGATGATCTTCGGTTTTGCCTCGTTCGCACAGACTCCGGCGGTTTCCCTCATCTCTGAAGGGAATGAAATGAAATTCTCTTCCAATGTGTCAAAAACTCTGAAGCTTCTTGCTGTTTCTCCTGCTGCTAAAGACGTCGATTTGGTGTCTGCTCTTTCCCAGCGTGCTCCGGAGAATAAAGTACTTGGTTTCAAACGGAGCAGTGGTGAATTTGTTTCCCTGTCGGATGCTATTGCTGATGTCCAGGCTGTCCCGGCAGAAACTTCCGCGAAGGTTTCGGTCATTCCGCTTGGTTCTTTCTCTAAAGATGAAACATTCCAGCTCGGATATGCGAATGAAAACGGCGAAAAATTCGAATCGCTTACAGTCAAGCATTTTACGGCGGCGGCCGAAGCGAATTATTATGCCAGCTATAATGCTGACAGTTTCTATCAGCTTGATTTTTCGGAAGATCCGTTTGACGGCATGATTGAAATCGTTTTCGGTGAGCCTCTGCCCGCTCCAGCTGTGACGCTGATTATTGCTCTGGCTGCCGGCTCGCTTTTCCTTCTTTACAAAAACCGCAAACAGCGTTCCATTCAGATTGAACAGGCATGACGGAAGAGAATGAACGGGCAAACAACGACGGAGTGAATCCGTCTGGTGACAAAGAGTACCGGGAGATGTCCCGGTACTCTGTTCGTTCCATTCCGAAGGAGGGAGTTCCCGACGGGGAGCAAAACGAGGAGGAAAACAACGGGGGGGGCGGAGCCGGAGAAGGCATGCAGACCAAAGAACGTCTTTCCCGCGAGGCTCTTGAAGACAAATATCGAAACGATCCGCGTTTTTCCATGCTTTTTGAACATCAGGAAAAGGGCGGGAAGAAAAAGAATACGCATTATATCAAGGTTGGCGGAATACGCCTGACGCCGAAGCGTATCCTGATCCTTTGCGGTTTCTTGTTCGTTGTCCTGCTTTGTCTAGGCAGCAGTTTCTTCTATGCTTTCAAGGACCTCGGCAAGTTCAAAAACTACAAACGTGCCGTTGCCGTGTTTGAGGCTGGTGACTATGAAACGGCAAGAGAGCTTTTTGTTAAGGTCATCAACAATGATCCGAACAATGAGGATGCCATTAAAGCTATGGCACAGATCTATCACCATTTCGGTGATTGGACCAACGAGGCTTTTTTTCGGCAGCGTCTGATGCGTCTGAATCCTTTGAACGAGGATTATTTCCATGATTTTCTGAACGCCGCATTCCGGGCTAGAAATTTCGGCACGATTTATTCCCTTCTCAACTTGAAGGTCATGGAGAACCCTGAACTGCCGCCGGAAGAGGGTGCTCTGTATTTGATCTCAGCGTTGCATACAGAGCACGTTTCAATCGGAAAAGCTTTCCATAACGACAGAATCAAAAGCCGCCCGAAGTACTTTTCCGACACCGAATCCGGCCGCTATGCAGAGTTTTTGCTGAATGCTTCTGAAATCAACCGTGAAAAGATCCGGGGCATTATTGCCACACTTCCCGATATCAAGGACAGTCAGATTCGATTTGAGAAGATCAATACCCTGCTGTTATTCCTCTCGAAGCAAAGTGACCGGGAATCGGATGAACAAATGGAGAAATTGCTTCAGGAATCCGTTGAATTAAACGAATATGCCGGAGCGCCTATGCTGGCCGGTTATTATTTCTCCCATTACCGCTTCGAGGATTCACGCAAAGTCTGCGAGGATTTTCTCAAGACGAAAATGAATGCCATTATTCCGATTATGTATGGCGAGAGTTGTCTTCTGGGCGGTCGTCCGGATTTGATCCCCCCCCTTGCCGATAAAGTACGTCATTTGAAGGGGCGTCAGTCAAAGATCATAGCATCGTATCTTGACGCGCTGTATGCATTCAGTGAAGGCGATGAAACACGTTTGCGGGTTGCGATGATGGAAGCCGGGACCTCGATCGAGACACAAGTCGCCACGCTTATGAGATTTCAGCTGGCACTGATTGACGATTCTCCCAAAGAGATTCTTTTTATGCTTGACGATATCATGAAGGACCGTCCTTTCCTGGATTTCCCGCAGCGGGCCAGAACTGCCGCTCTGGAATATTTGTTGAAGAAGGCTGATTCTTCCGATTTGGCATCCGATCCTGAACGTTTGAACGCCTGTGCTGAAATTGCGGAGCTGATTCAGACTCCAGGGGACGATGTTTCCTTTCTGAAACGCATCATTTTGCTGAATCAGTTTAAGAAAGATGTTTTGTTGGAAGAGGATCTTTTATCCGCGATGAAGACGTATCCGGGCGATCATGTCCTGCTGCGGATTGCCGCGGAATACTATTTGAAACGTGGAAAAGCCGCCCGTGCAATGGATTATATTACAGAGTACAATTTGTTGGAAGGTATCCAGAATCATGATTCCATAGCAATCCTTCATGTCCTGGCGCTGGATATGCTGGGACGCACGGATGAAGCGGAAAAAGAGTTCCGGACGCTTGTGGAACGCGAAAATGAAGACGTTCTCCTTTCTTTCTATTTTGAGTTCTGTGTCGAAAACAGGATGATCGATTCTCTGAAGTCGCTTTCCTCCTGGATAGAGACTTTGCCGAATGATTCTCTGAAGCGTGCCGCCCTGCCGTTTATCCAAGCCGAAATCCTGCTTGCCGACGGGAAGGACGATCAGGCGCTTGCCCTGTTTGAGAAGAGTCCGTCGGACGATCCGCAGTTTGTCTTCCATGCCGCGTCGCGCCTTGCCGATGCCGGCCGGACAGATGCGGCGATCGCACGGTATCGTTCCATCCAGAATACCTATCCTGAAAAAGCGCTTGTCAATCTCAATCTTTCCGAGCTTTATTTCAAGAAAGGCGACATGAAGAATGCGCTTGCCTGCGCCCGGACCGCCTGGGAGGAGAATGTGAACGATCTGACGGCGCGGTACATCTACGGCAAGCGTCTGTTCGAGGCCGGTCAGTATGCGGATGCCGTTGCCGTGCTCAAATTCCCGCAGTTCAAGGCGAGTTTCCCGGAGGAGATGCTTGATCTCTGGGCAAACGCTATCCGGGAACAGATCAAGGCTGATTATGCAGCCGAACGTTATACTCCCGCCATTGAGGGGGCCAAGCATCTCCTGATCTATTTCCCCGATGATGAGACCGGCCAGGACATCGTTGAATGTGTCCAGACGATCCGCCGTCACGAGAAGACCGGCGGCAACGAATAATACTCTGTTGTTTTTGATCCGGGCTTTTCCGGGAAGGGGATATATCTTCTTTTGGCCTGTTTTGTCCATCGTCTGCATCCTCGGACTATTATGGACTTTGCGGGACTTTTTTGGAAACTTCGTTTTTTTAGAAAAATGAGGTTGACATTCTTCATTTCCGGCGCTATAATAATGCGTATCGTTTCATTTTTCATCCACCCCGAAACGTCCGGAGCAAAAGCATGAAACACTTCATCCTCCCCGTTTGCACGGCTCTCGCGGTCGCTGCCGCGGCGGCGTCCTGTGCGAACGAAGCCCAGTCAACGCTTGAACCTCAGAAGATCAACATGAGCAAATTCACGGAAAAGAACGGATTCCAGTCCGAAGACAACGGCGTCGTCACGTCGGTCGTCTTCTACACGCCTGAAATCGTCCGCGTCACCAAGACCCCGGCGAACAGCACGAAAACGCCGTTCGTCACGCCCACGGTCATCCTCAAGCCCGAAAAAGTCCAGGTCGAGGTCAAGAAGACCGATGCCGCGGTCACGGCGAAATCCTCCGCGCTGAACGTGGTCCTGGACCGCAAGACCGGCGCGCTCTCGTTTGCCAAACCCGACGGCACGCGCCTCCTTGCCGAAGACGCCGCGCAGCCGTTCAAAATGGCGCCCGTGGAGTATCCCAGCGGCAAGACTGATACCGTTACGGCGCGGTTCCGCGTGGATCCCGACGAGGAGATCTATGGGTTCGGCCAGCCGCAGAACGACAAGTTCTCCCAGCGCGGCAGCAAGTTCCCGATCCACCAGGGCTATCGCTTCGTCTCCGTCCCGATGTTCCAGACGGTGAAGGGCTACGGCGTCTTCCTGGACAATCCCGCCAGCGGCGAGTTCGAGGAGAAGGACAATGTGCTGAACTTCATGTTCAAGGACGGCGAAAACCTGGATTACTACTTCATGTTCGGCGGCTCCACGGACGGCGTCGTCGCGCAGATGCGCAAGCTCACCGGCGATAGTCCGATGCAGGCGCTGTGGACGCTCGGCTTCTGGCAGAGCCGCGAACGCTACAAAACGCAGAATGAGCTCATCGAAGTCGCCGAAAAGTACCGCCAGCTCCACATCCCGTTCGACGGCATCATCCAGGACTGGCAGTACTGGGGAGAGGACAACGACTACTGGAACGCCATGCAGTTCCTGAACCCCGGCTTCCCCGAGCCGAAGAAGATGTTCGACCGCGTCCATGAGCTG
>ONWH01000130.1 GCA_900321495.1 uncultured Planctomycetota bacterium | reverse complement strand
CCTTGCAGACAGGCATCTGATGAAAAACGATGAGAATTCCTCCCAGCAGACCCAGGAGAGTCTCGCCGGACTTTGGAAAGAGTACCAAGATCATTTCGAGTCGGAGGAAGAATTTTTGCGTACGGTCGCCGTCTGGCCGGTCTGTCCCGAGTGCGGGCGCCGCCGCGAAATTGTCTGTCCTGTCTGTCATCGGGCAGGGGACATTTTCCCGCCGGCAGATGCCGAGTTCTGGTTTACCTCAGACAATCCGCCTTCGGCCGACCGGGCAGTTGCTTCCTGCTGCGGAAACGGCGAGGGAAAGTGCTACAAAGAAAGGCTCCATTCGATTGATGAATCCCCCCTCTCCGAAAGAAAAAGCTTTTCCGGCTCATCGGAGCTGATTCCGCACCCGGGCGAAAATTCGTCTGAGGAGCCTGTATCTGCCGAAAAAGACGGTCTCAATGGTCATGATACCGTCTGGCGGTTCTCTGAAGCGGAGAACGACTGCGAGCAAGGCGGACATTTCTCGGCCGCGAGCGATTCGATCTATACCGCCAAAACCTTCTCGGTTTCAGCTCCAAACTTCCACCGCTCGACGATGGAAACCCTCGATATGACTCCCGAAAAGAAACCTTCCGCCGAAGAGATTTCGCGAAAGTTTCACAAGGAGGGTCTCCGCCTGGTGATATGCCCGACCTGCGACGAGCCGTTTGTGCCGAAATACCTTCCGGTCTGCAAGGGATGCGGACGGCACTTCGACGATTCTGCGGATTCCGCCGAACAGTTCTCCCCTTCCGAAACGAATGATATCCAACTGGAAGCTGAAAGCGGACGGGTTGCTCTTGTGGCGGTCGGCATGGCAATCCTGGCGCTTCTCTTCATTCTTTTTCTCATCTTTTTCGTGAAGTAACGACACCTTCAACTTCCGACCATACGGGATTAACCCTTTTTGCCCCCGGTATACAGCGGGGTATTCGGCAATTCGTCTTACGGCAAAAACTTGATCCCTGATCTCTTCCCGTCGGAATTTTTTTCTCAAACCTGATAAAGTTTAACGGTTTTTTTAATTTTAACAGGCGAGGTGCCGATAGCTATGAGTGAGGATATTCCTCATCAGCACCTTCCCGATATTGACGTTTGGAGGTAAACGGTCGGAAGAAGTGCCGAGATTCAAGGTTGTACCCATTTCAAGAGTATAGAACCATGAGTAAAAATCTACGGTCTTTCGGTTTTGTCGGATTGACTTTTCTGTTTTTCGGTGTCGGCGCGTATGCCGCAGACGTCCCGGAATTTTCCGCTCTCGCACCGCAGAATACGCCTGTTCCCGGTTTTACGACAGCCCCCCCGGCATCGATTACAACTGATGTTCAGGATATCCCCGGCTATCCGACCCCGATCGGTGAGAATAGCGGTGTTCTGAGCGAAGCAAACCGTTTCTATCAGGCAAAGAGATTTTTTGATGCTGAAAAACTCTATAATGCCTACGTTAACCAGAATGCCCAGATTGGTGTTTCAACCGATTTGGCGCTCGCCTATCACCGGCTCGGGCTTATCGCCAAACGGCGCCAGCTTTATGATAAGGCACAGGAGTACCTGATCTCGGCAATTAAAAGCGACCCGATGAAAGATCCCCAGATCACGCTCGATTATGCCGTTATCCTCTATGATCTTGGCGAATATGAGCGGGCTGAGAAATTTTTCAGATTTCTGAATGATAATAATCCGAACCTGGAAGAAGCGAAAATCTACCTCGGCAAAACCCTTTTGGAGGTTAACCCGAGTATTGAGATTCTCCCTCTCCTGGAAGCGGAATACAGTCGGGTTGAGGCCGGCGAACTTCTCGCCGCCAGATGCCGTGCGGTCGGCAAGACCGAGGAAGCCGAAAAACTCGAAAAGATGATCTCCAATGAAAAGGCAAAAGGCGACGAAGTCTTCTTTACTCCGGCCGCACCCGCTCCTGTGCCGACAGTTGCTCCGTCGATGGCTAATGAGCCTCCTGCACCGGCCACGCCGTCTCCGTCCGACAATTCGGCCGAATTCGAAGCTTTCGCCGCGACACTTCCGCCTTCCTCCGCAACTGACGGCCCCGGCAACCCCGGATTCGCCCCCTTTGAAACAGGTAATGAAACGGGTACAAAACCGGCGTTTGCCGCCGCGCAGGACGCGTTGGGGGTCCTTTCATCCGGCCAAATCAGCGCGGCACATCCGAAACTTCCCGTAGCATCCAAAACGGCCACCCTCGGCGGGTATCCCGGGCTGACAATGGGTGACGACGACGGAGTGGTTCTCCATGAAGCCGATCCGGTGTATTCCGAGGCAGAACCCGTCGGCGATAAAATAGGTGAACAGTTCGCTCCGTTCGAAGATTATGAAAGCGATGCTTCAGCAACCTTTGCCGGTGGCCCCCGGGGGGTGACGGTTCCGCGAACCGAGGATCATTACAGAGGGTTCGACGGATATCTTCCTCCGGAGATTCCCAGTCCAAAACCGGCTTCGAACGATTTCACACGCGTCAGCGTCGGATCAGCCCCGACCCCTGACTTCGGGTTCGTCGATGAAATCTGCTTCCATGATCCGGAAAAGGTGGCTCTGCAGCCTCAAGTTTCGCAGACACCGAAGCCCGCAGCCCCGGTCTCCGTCAGAACGTCGCCGAAAGCCTCTCCTCTGACCGCGCCGAATGCGGAACCTTCACGCGGCGTATCGGCACCGCGGCAGCCGGCAGCCGAAAATGCGCATCGCCTGTCGAGTGCCGAAAAACTTCAGATGGCCGAACAGGCAGGCGCAAAGATCACCTATTTAACCCAGGAACAATATAACAACGAAATCGCCACGCGTGCCGGCCGGGTGGTTCAGCATGCCGAGGAGGAGATATCTAACAGTAATCTGCAGGAAGGTCAGAAGCAGGCGCTTCTCCAAAAAATCCTGGGCCTATGAGGCGGTCAAAAGCCCCCCCTATGATTTTGATGAAGGTGAGTATAATCATAGAATGGGAGAGGGTTTTGCCGAATGGGCTTTCGGCCGCTTTTCCAGCGTGAAATATGGCCGCGGCACGGCAGAACGAAGGACTCGTCAGAGTCCTTCTCCTTTTTTATGGCGCGTTTTCTACCCGCTTAACCGGAGGTCTTTCGATGATTCCGATAGTTTCAAACAGGGAACTTGCTCCGAATATTTACGAGATGGTCGTTGAGAACAGGATACTCGCACGCCGGGCGCGGGCGGGACAGTTTCTCATCGTCATGCCCGATGATCATGGTGAACGCATTCCGCTTACCATTGCCGACTACGATGTCGAAGCGGGAACAGTCACCATGGTGATCATGGCGATCGGTACTTCTACGCGAAAGCTGGTCAAACTCGGACCAGGAGATTCCCTCTACGCAATGCTCGGTCCCCTGGGAAATGCCAGTGAAATTGAAAATTACGGGACCGTGATCATGGTGGCCGGCGGAGTGGGTGCCGCTCCGATCTATCCCATCGCCCGCGCTCTTTCCGAGGCCGGGAACCGTGTCATCACCATTCAGGGATCTCGAAATAAAGGTCTGCTCTTTTGGGTCGACAAACTCGCTTCTGTCAGCAGTGAACATATCATAACGACCGATGACGGTTCGTTCGGCCGAAAAGCCCTGGTCACTGAACCGCTGCGCGAGCTCCTCGAAAAAGAGACGGTCGGCTGTGTCTACACGATCGGGCCGGCGATCATGATGAAGTTCTGCGCCGAGACGGTTCGTCCGTTTGGCGTTCGGACGATCGCCAGTCTCAATTCCATCATGATCGACGGAACCGGGATGTGCGGCGGATGCCGTGTGCGGGTCGGCGGGGAGACAAAATTCACCTGTGTCGACGGACCGGAATTCGACGCTCTGGCGATCGATTGGTCGATTGCCACCGCCCGCCAGAAATCATTCTGTGAGGCCGAAAAGTGTTCCCTTGACCGGTATATCGAGTTAAACGGTACCAAATAACCGCTTGCCGGAGATTCTGTTTCCGACGCAAAGTGTTTCAGCAGTTTAGGAATAAAAAGATGTCCAATCAGTCTCCCTCCGATGGATCGACCGCTCGGATCGGTCGTACACCGATGCCTGAACAGGACCCAAAAGTCCGTGCCCGTAATTTCAAAGAGGTGCCGCTCGGTTTTACACCCGATATGGCAATGCGCGAGGCAAGCCGCTGCCTCCATTGCAAGAAACCGCTCTGCCGTGAAGGGTGTCCTGTCGGCGTGCCGATTCCCGATTTCCTCGCCCTGGTCGCCAAGGGAGATTTTGCGGCGGCTGCGGAAAAGGTCAAAGAAACAAATGCTCTCCCTGCGGTCTGCGGCCGGGTCTGCCCCCAGGAGAATCAGTGTGAAGGACGCTGCCTGTTAGGAAAGAAGTTCGAACCGGTCGCAATCGGGCGTTGCGAACGGTTTGTTGCCGACTACCAGCGCGAAACCGGTCGGATTTCCGTTCCGAAAAAAGCCGCGTCGAACGGTCAGAAAATCGCCGTTGTCGGAGCCGGTCCTTCAGGACTGACGGTCGCCGGCGATATGATCCTCGCCGGATATGAGGTGACACTTTTTGATGCGCTCCATAAACCCGGCGGAGTGCTGATGTACGGGATCCCCGAATTCCGGCTTCCCAAGGCAATCGTCGAGGCCGAAATCGCTTCACTCGAAAAACTCGGTGTTGAAATCCGCTGCAACTCTCTCATCGGGAAGACGATCACGGTCGACGAACTGATTCGCGACGAGGGTTTTGATGCGGTCTTTGTCGGTGTCGGCGCGGGCCTGCCGACATTTTTGGGAATACCCGGCGAAGACCTCGGAAATGTCTGCTCGGCAAATGAATACCTGACCCGGTCGAATCTGATGAAAGGGTATCGTTTCCCTGAATATGACACTCCGGTGATTCGCGGCAAAAACGTCTGTGTGGTCGGCGGTGGAAATGTGGCGATGGATGCCGCTCGGAGCGCCTTGCGTCTGGGTGCCGATACGGTAAAGATTGTCTACCGTCGGAGCGAAGCTGAGCTCCCCGCGCGTGCCGAAGAAGTCCATCATGCCAAAGAAGAAGGCGTGGAATTCCTTCTCCTGACCAATCCGATCGAACTGTTGGGAGACGATCGCGGACAGGTGCGTGCCATGCGCGTGCAGAAGATGGAGCTTGGCGAACCGGACGCATCGGGACGCCGCCGTCCGATCCCGATCCCGGGTTCCGAAGATGAGTTTGATACCGATCTGGTCGTGATCGCTGCCGGATCACGTGCCAATCCAGTACTGACCCACCATACCGAAAACCTCGAGTTATCGAAAAAAGGGTATATCGTTGCGACAGAAAGCGGGCGGACAAGCAAGCCCGGTGTCTGGGCCGGCGGTGATATCGTTACCGGTGCGGCAACAGTCATTTTGGCGATGGGCGCGGGAAGAACCGCCTCGAAAGATATGGACACATGGCTGAAATCCGGGAAGGAGGGGTGGCTCTGAGCCGCCCGCTTTACAGAGGGTATTTGGTGAATTCCTTCTGCTTTTCCAGCCTGTGAGGCATAAGTGGCAAAAAACAAGATGTCCGTTATGCGTGGTTTAACATTAAGTCATGCGGCGTTTCATTTCGAATGAAAGGAGTATGTGCGATGATCATTGGTGTCCCGAAGGAAGTGAAAAATCAGGAATTCCGCGTTGCCGCGACCCCGGCCGGTGTCTTTGAACTCACCAAAAGAGGTCATTCTGTCCTGGTTGAAAAAACCGCCGGCGCAGCCAGCGGCTTCAGTGACGAAGCCTATGTTCAGGCAGGCGCCCTTCTGGCCGGTGACTCCAAAGAGATCTTTGATCGCGCCGACATCATCGTCAAGGTCAAAGAACCGATGCCGAACGAGTATCCGCTGATCCGCGGTGACCAGGTTATTTTTACCTATTTCCATTTCGCCTCGGACCTTGAACTGACAAAGGCGATGATGGCCTCCGGCGCGGTTTGTGTCGCATACGAAACGGTCCAGAAAACGGATCGTTCACTCCCGCTTTTGGAACCGATGTCCGAAGTTGCCGGCCGTTCCTCGATCCAGCTGGGGGTTGCGTTCCTCGAAAAATCGTCCGGCGGGAAAGGGCTTCTCCTGGGCGGTGTTCCGGGTGTTCTTCCGGGAAAGGTTCTCGTTCTGGGGGGCGGTGTCGTCGGTCTGAACGCCGCCAAGGTTGCTGCCGGATTCGGCGCCGATGTGGTGGTCAGCGATATTTCCATTCCCCGTCTGCGTCAGCTCAACACAATTCTTCCGCCGAACGTCAAAACCCTCTATGCCTCTGAATATAATATCCGGGCGGAACTTCCCGATGTCGATCTGGTGATCGGCGCTGTCCTGATTCCCGGAGGAAAGACTCCCCACCTGATCACGCGCGATATGCTCAGCCTGATGGAACCGGGAACGGTGCTGGTTGACGTGGCGATCGACCAGGGCGGATGTTTCGAGTCCTCCCGACCGACCTCGCACGATGCGCCGATCTTCGCCGAACAGGGAATTCTCCATTACTGCGTCACCAATATCCCCGGAGTGTTCCCCCGCACGTCGACCCAGGCACTCACCAACGCCACTCTGCCCTATCTGACCGCACTGGCTGACAAGGGGTGGGAAAAGGCGTGTGAAGATGACGCGGCTCTGAAGGCGGGTCTGAACATGGTCGGCGGCAAGATTGTTCATCCCGCCGTAGCGGAAGCCTGGGGCCTCTGAGTTGACAGCGACTCAGAATTAAAAAAGAAGAGATATCCGAGGTGAAACCGGGCCCGTTACAGATTTCGTCGGTGACGGGCCCGAGCTGTTCTGGAAAGATTGAATATGCTGCGCATTGGAATCATTACCGATATTCAGTATGCCGATGCCGATCAGATCGGAAAGCGAAATTACCGCGGCGGGATTGCTAAATTCCTGGAAGCCGTCGGTGCGCTCGAAGAAGCGGGTGTCGACGCGATTTTCAATCTCGGCGATTCACTCGACCACGACTGGGAAAGCCTGACGGCGATTTCGGAACTTTTCCAGTCAATCCGGATTCCCTTTTACAACGTTCTTGGCAATCACGACTATATGATTCCCGATGAGAAGAAAAGCGAGATCAATCGATATCTTCTTATGCCGAATGAAAAGGGATATTATTCTATCGTGATGACCGACCCGGAAAACGGCTCGGAGTGGCTTTTTGTTTTTCTCAACGGTAATGAGATCAGTCTCTACGCAGCCCGTAACGACGAGGAACGCGTAGCCGCTCAGAAAGTACGCGAAAAGTACCCTCTCGAAGACGGAACCCTTTCATGCGACTGGAATGGTGCGATGAGCCCTGCCCAGCTTGCATGGCTTGACCGAGAGCTGCGCGACGCAGAATCGAAGGGCCAGCGGGTGATCGTATGCAATCATTTCCCTCTCTTCTGCCAGGGGGGGCCCTATTCAGTGGCCGACTCGGTTCCGCTGGCGAAAATTCTTCCCGTTTATTTCGGGAAACTGGGTTTTTCGCTCTGGAATGCCGATGAACTGCTCGAAGTGCTCGACCGGTATCCCAAACTGATCAAGGGGTACTGGGCGGGACATCTGCATGAAGGCTCCTATGGTGAACGAGATGGTGTCCCTCATGTTACATTTCGGGGAATCGTCGAAACGGAACCGAACGCCTGGGCAGTGATGGAAATACAGGGTGACAGCGTGGCAGCACACCTTTGACGCGGCAAAACTCTTTATGCCGCTCAAAAAAGGGGGGCGAAAGCCCCCCTTTCTCCGAATATGACGCGCTTTTCACTCACTCATCACTTTCGAGGAAACCCAGAAGCCGCCTTGAACGACCCGGAGTTTGGAGTTTTTTGACCGCCTTGGCTTCGATCTGGCGTACCCGTTCCCGGGTAACTTCGAAGATCCGTCCGACTTCTTCAAGTGTATAAATGTATCCGTTCTCAAGACCGTAACGCAGCCGGATGATTTTCCGTTCCCGGGGAGTGAGGGTCTGAAGAATCTTATCGAGTTCATTCCGAAGCATTTCATTTCCGACGCTCTTTTCCGGTTTTTCGAAACTGTCGTCGGCAACAAAATCGCCGAAACTGCTCTCGTCGCCTTCGCCGATCGGATGTTCGAGACTGATCGGCACGGATCCCATTTCAAAGATGCGGCGGACTTCGTCCTCGTTGATGCCGGAAAGTTCGGAGATTTCTTCAACCGATGGTTCAATTCCGGTCTTCTGGAAATAGTTCTTCTGAATGGTTCGAAGCCGCGTCAAGACATCGATCATGTGGACGGGGATACGGATCGTCCGTCCCTGGTCTGCGATCGCCCGGGTAATCGCCTGTCGGATCCACCATGTCGCGTAGGTCGAAAATTTGAATCCCTGCTGGTATTCAAACTTGTCAACGGCACGCATCAGACCGGTGTTCCCCTCCTGAACCAGGTCAAGGAAACTCATCCCGCGGTTACGGTATTTTTTGGCGATCGAAACGACCAGGCGGAGGTTGCAGCGCGAAAGTTTCGCTTTTGCCTGTTCGTATTCGGCAAGCGCGTTGTTGATCCGAATGATCCGGCGGCGCAGACGGGCATGCGGCTCGATGATTGTTTCGCGTAACTGGCGCAGTTCACGGCGGAGAAGGATGGTACGGCCTTGTGAAACCGGTCCGGGTGTTTGGCCGCCCAAAATCTTTTTGATTTCGGTAATCCGCTCCGAAAACTTGATCATGTTCGCACGAAGCAGGTTAATGCGGCGGGTCCGCAAGCTCAGTTCCTCGATTAAAATGACCGCGCGGCGCGTGTGAGTTTTGATATCGCCCAGGAGTTCTTTCAGCTGCTTGGTCCGCGCACGGCTCGGCCGTTCTCCGCAGAGATGTTTCACGCCGCTGTATCGGTCGGAGATATGCCGTCCGATCGCGTAAAGAGTGGAAAGGTTGGCGGGCATCCGTTTTAGGATGATCTCTTTGGATATTTCCTGAGAAATCGATTTTTTGATGTTCCGGTCGAACGCCAGCTTCTCTTCCCAAACATCGGTCAGATTCTGAGTGGCGGCGATAACCGCGTAAGGAGCCGAAAGGACCTCGCGGCGGTAACGGCGGCGGGCAGTCTCAATCCGTTTCGAGAGGACGACTTCTTCCTCACGCGAAAGAAGAGGAATGTCGGCCATCTGCGAAAGGTAGATGCGCACAGGATCACTGTTCCACCGCTGAACCTCACCGGAAAGCGGGAAGGGGACGGAAAAGGAAACGGTTGACGTTTCGGAAGGGGATTTTTTTGCGGGTCCGGCGTCATCAAGGGAATCGACCCATTCGAGCATTTCTTCGCGCGGTGAGTTTTCAACAATCTCGATTCCTTCGTCTTCAAGGGAATGAAGCCAGCTGACATAGGTGTTCGGGTCGATCGTATCAAGGGCAGAACCGAGATTTGCGAAATCGTTTTTCGTCAGATAACCGCACTGTTTCCCCTTGTTCAAAAGTTCTTCCAGAATACCGGTGGCTTGATCCGTTTTACTCACGTTTGTCTCCTGCGCCTTCCTTGGCACGGTTAAGGATGAAAAATTGAGTGACTGTTTCAAGATTGCGGGCCGTCAGGAACGTTCTCATCCATGAGACCGTTCTTCTCCTGATCTTCCCGCCGCTGCTGTTTCTCTTTCAGGAGCCGCTGGAGCTCCAATAGTTTTTGATCTTTGCTCTTTTCATCAAGTGCCTCGTCCCGCAGGTCGTTAACCCGGGTCGTTTTCGTGCGGTCAATCCGCTGACTTAAAAAGGCATCAAGAATCTGAGCCATCAGAACCCGTCGGTTTCCATCGCTTGCCAGCCGTTCCGGCGGGAGTTTTGCAGCTCCTTTTTCGGCGATCGCGGTAAGGCATGAAACCATTTTCAATGAATCGTAACGATGAAGGATCATCTCGAATGTAACCGCTGCTGTGCCGCGGTTTAAGAGGTCACCCCCCAACAGGAATATCTGGCGGCTTATCGGTGAAATGAAATCATCGGCAGTAACCCGGGCCGCAAGTTCCGGAAAGAGCTCGGGGCATGCCCACCAAAAGGTAAAGAATTCAACCTCAAGGGGTTTTGGCATAAAACGCCGGTCTTTCCAGATCTCTTCGGGGAGAACGCCGAAACGCGCGGCAAGTGCCTCGGGAGTCTCGTCATCGAACTGGGAGATCGGAACGGTTGCTTCGGCCGGAAGAGGCGCGGCCTCCGTGACGGTCCCGTGGAATTGGGCGTGACTTTGGCTTTGCCGGTAAAATTTGAGCCGCGCGTTGATTTCACCTTCCCCGATACGAAACTTTTCGGCAATGCGCCGCAGGATCATACTGACACGAAGCTGGACAGGGCCATTCACAAGATCCTTCCGAAGGGGCGCCAACGCAATCACCGAAAGAAGTGAATCGAGCGCGCGGGAAGACTCGATGATGTTCGAAAGGTCGACACCGTCGACCGCCTGCTGAAACGCGTGATCAAGCGCATTGACGCTGTGATTCTGAATCTGATCCTCAAAGGCCTCTTTACCCTTGGCGAGAAGAAACTCACATGGATCACTGTTGTCTGGAAGGGTCAGAATCGACATATCGACACCTTGCGCGACAAAGAAGCCGAGAACTTCGTTTGCACGCCTCTGCCCGGCGGCGTCCCCGTCAAGGACGAGGTAGATCTTTTCGGCATTGTTGGCATATCGTTTGAGGATTTTCACATGTTCACTTCCCAGTGCAGTGCCGAGTACGGCAATCGTTTCCTCAAATCCGCACTGATGCGCCATAATCGTGTCGGTATACCCTTCGGAGATGATGACACGTTTCCTGTCGCGAACCGCATTACGGGCGAGATTGAGCCCGTAAAACATCTTTTTTTTAATGAATACGGGAGTTTCGGGAGAATTAATGTACTTTGCCGGACTGTTTAGACTGGAATTCGGAAGAATCCTGCCGCCGAATGCAACGACTCGGCCGCCTGT